>DATKMQ010000109.1 GCA_035541755.1 Syntrophorhabdaceae bacterium | reverse complement strand
GCTATACCGATGAAAGCCGCCGAAATAGGCCGTGTGAAAAATATGGAAAAGCTCCCGTTGGATTTAATGAGTGACTGGCGCAGCGCCGTCTCCAGCATGGGACCGAGCACAAAGGCGAGGACCATGGGTGCGGCCTCGAGGGACAGTTTTTTCATGAGATATCCCAAAATTCCGAACCCCAGTGTGAACCATACGTCAGCCATACTGTTGTTGATCGAATAGGCGCCCACAAGGCACAGGAGGAGGATGAGCGGGAAAAGAATCGAGTAAGGCACCTTCAAGACTTTTACCCACAAGGCGATCAGGGGAAGATTGAGAATGAGCAACATAATGTTACCCACATACATGCTGACGACTACCCCCCAGAAGAGTTGGGGATGCTGTTCGAGGAGAAGCGGCCCCGGGGTCACCCCATGGATAATCAGGGCACCAAGGAGCATGGCCATGACCACATTCGACGGTATCCCCAGAGAGAGCAAGGGAATAAAAGCACCTTGAGCCGCAGCGTTATTTGCCGATTCCGGACCGGCAACACCTTCTATGGCGCCCTTTCCGAACTTCTCGGGATACGGGGAGATCCGCTTTTCTATGGCGTAGGACGCGAATGCCGCTATGGTGCCGCCACCGCCAGGCAAAATACCGAGGAAGAAGCCAAGCACCGTGCCACGTATGATTGCCCATATCGATTTCGCCCAGTCCTTCATGGTCGGGAGCAGGCCCTTGATCTTACCCTCGAGAAACTCCTGCTTGGCCACACGTTCAACATTTAGCAACACTTCCGAAATGCCGAAAAGACCCATGACGACAGGCACTAACCCTATTCCGTCAAAGAGTTCGGGTACGCCGTATGTGAAGCGCATGAGGCCGGAGACGGTGTCCTGGCCCACGCAGCCGAGTACAAGGCCGAGAGAGGCCATCATGAGCGCCCGAACCATGGAAGCAGATGCAAGGAAGGTAAGGACGACCATGCCCAGAACCATGAGAGAACAGTATTCGGCGGGGCCAAATTTCAATGCAAAGGAGACCAGCGGAACAGAAAGTAACTGCATGCCGATGATGCCAATGGTCCCTGCAATGAATGAGCCGAAGGCAGCAATTCCTAATGCAGCCCCGGCGCGTCCTTGTTTTGCCATCTCGTGCCCGTCGAGACAGGTGACAATGGATGCGGCCTCTCCAGGAATGTTCATCAATATGGACGTGGTCGAGCCGCCGTACATGGCTCCGTAGTAAATGCCCGCCAGCATGATAATCGAACCTTCGGGTGTTGTATGGAACGTTGCCGGTAACAGCAATGACATTGCGGCAACCGGTCCCAAGCCGGGAAGAACCCCTACGAGAGTGCCGATAAGCGTGCCCAAAAAACAGTATATAAGGTTGTTCGGTTGCAAGGCCACTGAGAATCCCATGTATAACTGGTTAAAAAGTTCCATCTTGTCCTCCCGCCCTTAAAGCCCGAGAACGCCCTTGGGAAGCTGAGCGCCAAGGGCAAGCCCGAAACCGAGATAAAACGCTGCGGTAACCACAACGGCCCAAAGAGCAGCACGCCACCAAGAACGGCGCTCAATCAGACGAAAAAGGAACAAAAGAAGCAGCACGGTGGGGAAACAAAACCCGACAAGCGGAAGCAGTATCGTATACATCGTCAACATGGCAACCGTCGTAACAAGCCTGCCCCAATCGATATCCGCCCAGATCTCCTCGTCCTTTCTATCTGTCTCCCAGTGGCTCACGACACCAAAGACAAGGTCGAAGGCGGACAGCGCGATCAAAAACAGGCTGCATAGAATGGGCATGAAGCCCGCACCGGGATCGGAGAAGCTCCCGAAACCGAGCCGCACAGAACCCATGCAGACAACCGCTCCGAATACAATCAAAACAACGTTACACACGGAATAGGTTCTCAAAGTCCCTCCTCAAGCGTTCTATGCGCGATCGGCATAACATGCGGCGCCTGCCCTTCGAGATACACAAAGACCAAGTTTTGTCCATGTAGACAAGTAGTCTTAGTAAGCTGATCACGTTTGTTCTTGCTGGGCGCAAAGATCATAAAACGGGACATCGTACCGATATATGTACTATTCCGCTTTAAGGTTGTCAAGCATTATTCTGATGTTCTTTGTTCACAAGAACAATCGCAATAGGTGCGAGGCGTCATCGCGGCTACGACTGGAAGTCCCCTCAAGGCACGCCCCCTCTATGCGCTTAATATCATTGACACCACGGTCTCTGTCGGGTTATATAGAGTCGTATGATCGAACGATACACCTTACCGAGAATGTCTCGCGTCTGGGATGAACAGAACAGATTTCAAAAGTGGCTTGAGATAGAGGTTTTTATCTGCGAGGCTTATACAAAGCTCTCGCTCATACCTGAGGGCGATCTCAAGGCCATCCGCGAGAAGGCAAAATTCGATGCACCACGGATACGAGAAATAGAGAAACGGACCAAGCATGATGTGGTGGCCTTCATAGAATCGGTCTCGGAATTTGTGGGGCCCTCGTCTAAGTACATCCACATGGGTGTTACCTCCTCGGATATTCTCGACACTTCCTTTGCCTGTCAACTCAATGAGGCATCTGAAATATTAATCGAAGACCTACGGACCCTCATGGCCGTGCTTAAAGAAAAGGCCTTTCAGTACAAAGAAACTCCCGCAATAGGGAGAACCCACGGGATCCACGCCGAACCCGTAACCTTCGGCCTCAAGATAACACATTTCTACGACGAAATGAGGAGAAACCTGGAAAGGATGAAGGCCGCCCGGGAGCGTATCCGCCACGGCAAAATATCGGGGGCTGTAGGGACCTACGCTCACGTGCCGCCCTTTGTGGAAGAATACGTCTGCGAGAAACTTGGATTAAAGGTAACGCCCATATCCTCACAGATCATTCCCCGTGATTATTACGCGGAGTTCTTTGCGACGCTCGCAATCATCGGCTCATCCATTGAAAGGATGGCCATGGAAATAAGGAACCTCCAGAGAACAGAGGTGGGTGAGGCCGAAGAATTTTTCCAAAAAGGACAAACGGGCTCCTCCGCAATGCCTCACAAACGGAACCCCATCGCGTCGGAGAACCTTTGCGGTCTCGCTCGTCTGTTGCACGGATACGCCATGTCCTCACTCGAAAATGTACCCCTCTGGCATGAACGGGATATCAGCCACTCTTCCGTGGAGCGGGTCATCGGGCCGGATGCAACCATCGTGCTTGACTACATGCTGGAACGGGTCAAAAATCTCTACGGCAATCTTATGGTCTATCCCGAGAAAATGAAGACAAACCTCGATATCTCCCGAGGCCTCTACCACTCGGAAGCGATCCTCATCGCGCTCGTCAACAAAGGTCTCGCCAGACAAGAGGCATACAAACTTACCCAGGCGGTTGCCATGAGATGTTACGAAAATCATCTCGATTTTGTTACTGAGCTGAAAAAGGATGAACCCTTGCGCCAACACTTAAGCGCTTCGGAGATTGAAAGCACCTGCAGCATGGAACACTACTTTCATCACATTGATACCATTTATAAACGGGTCTACGGTTAATAGTCGGTCGTCGCGCTTAAATACTGCCTATCCTGCTGCCCTCACATATTTCATCCGTAAATCATAGAGAATGCCCTCTATCAGTCGCTCCTCTTCATCGATGAGATTGCCCTTCGTCTTATCCTGCAACATCTCGATGACGTGTATGGTCTGTTTGGCAAGCGCAAGGTTGACGCTCTTTTCGTTCCTTAAGGGATCGGGCAACTCTCCAAGGGAGACGAGCGCGGAGGTTGACAGCGAAAGAAGGAAGGTTGAAAAATCGATAGTGGAAAAGATATCCCCACTTGCCTCATCCGATGCTTCGTAGGATTCTTCAGTCACATTAGTCTTGTCTTCCATAACATCCCTCTAAAGTAAAGTATCGAGTTTGACAGGCACGAAAAAGAGACTGTCATTCCTCCTCACCTGATAGAGAATATAATTCCTTTTCAGCCCTTCAACCATAAAGGAGTTGAAATCTTGACTATCTTTTATGGTATTGTTGTTGATCTTCACGATTACGTCGCCACTTTTGAGACCCGATCTCTCCGCAATTCCCCCGCTTAGGACCCTGGTCACCACCACGCCTTCTTTGTCCCTCAGCTTATATTTCAGTTTGGGGTACCCTTTGATGTCGGAGACCCTCATACCGCAGAGCGCCTCGTCGATGGGAAGAGGCGTGTACTTCTCGAGGT
Source organism: Syntrophorhabdaceae bacterium (assembly GCA_035541755.1). Taxonomy (NCBI): domain Bacteria; kingdom Pseudomonadati; phylum Thermodesulfobacteriota; class Syntrophorhabdia; order Syntrophorhabdales; family Syntrophorhabdaceae; species Syntrophorhabdaceae bacterium. The sequence continues at coordinate 23,575 of DATKMQ010000109.1, read as the reverse complement.
CCGCGGCATCTACGTTCATCGTATATTTCTTCAGTCCTCTCGAGATTCTGAGCTGTAGCGCGCCTTCGTCTTCTACGCCGCGCATGATGCTGTGGGGTTTCGTGCCTTCCTTAATCGTCTTCTTATTGATCTCGGTGATCCGGTCCCCCTCTTTCAATCCATAGGTCATTGCCGGGCTCCCCTGAATAACCTTACTCACAAACAGAAAGGCACCGCGCTCGTCTTTTCTTTTTTCGAAGAAAAGGCCGAGAATAGGTCTTTTCGGGCTGTTCTCCAGAAATTCGGAGAGCATGACCGCCACATCGTCTATGGGTATGGCAAAACCGATGCCTTTGCCTTCACCATAGATGGCGGTCACGATTCCCAAGAGATTTCCATCGCCGTCGAGGAGCGCTCCACCACTGTTACCCGGATTTATTGCGGCATCCGTCTGGATGAGGTCCGCATAAACCTTTCCTTCGATGCGGAGGTTTCTCCCTATGAAACTGATAACACCTACAGTGACCGAGCTCGTGAGTTCGAAGGGGCTGCCAATGACGATGGCCTTTTCGCCAACCCGGACAGTCCGTTTCGGGCCAATCGTGAGGTAGGGAAAATCGGGCTTGCTCGTTATGATTTTGAGAAGAGCTATGTCGAACTCAGGGTCGCTTGCCAGTACGTAGGCATCATACTCTTTGCCGCTCACGAATTTGACCCGGATATTGATGGCCCGTTCGATAAGGTGCTCATTTGTCACTACGATGCCTCGTGGATCAAGGACCACGCCGGAGCCTTTATTCGGAACTAGTTCCCCGGTATCCTCCTCGCTGCCGAAGTATTTTCTCAACAAAGAAGGCTTCTGTTCCTCGTCCGGGGCTTGCGAGAGCTCCTCCGTCTTTACGAACACGATAGCCTTGCCTGCCTTTTCAACGACCTGCACCACCCTGTCTTCCGCTGCAAAACACTTCTGCGGTAAGAGCCATCCTGTAACGGCGGCCAAAAACAAAAAGATGAGCGCCGCGCTCCGCGTGTTTCTGCGAACCGTGAAAACCACTATGGGGAGAACGGGATTGCGATGAGTCAATACCATGAACTGCTTTCTAATACCAGTCTTCCTTAGTTTTTCTCTTTTTTATGATCTTCTTTATGGAATCAAGGACGATTGTTGCGACCTCGTCCTTGCTCAGCTGTGGTACCCGTTTCATATTCCCCGACCTTTCAATGATGGTCACTTCGTTCTCGTCTGAGCCAAAGCCTATACCTGCTTTAGACACATCATTCGCCACGATAAGGTCCAGGTTCTTTTTTTTCAGTTTTTCTGAAGCGTGTTCGAGCATCTTCTCTGTCTCCGCCGCAAAACCGACTATTATGCGGTCACCCTTCACCTTTCCGAGTTCGCCTATAATGTCAGGGTTCTTTTCCAGTTCAAGCGTGAGGAAATTGCTGTTACCCTTCTTCTTGATCTTCTGACAGTTCTCTTCCTTGCACTTAAAATCGGCTACTGCCGCGGTTTTGATCACGATCGTGGCATCTTCATAGTGTTTCATTACCTCGTCTCTCATGTTGCAGGCGCTACTTACCGGGATCACCGGTATGTCGCTTCTTTCAAGCTCAATCGATGTGGGGCCGGAGATGAGCGTGACATCCGCCCCTCTTCTTCTCGCAATCTTTGCGAGGGCGTACCCCATCTTACCGGAAGAGATATTCGTGATGCACCGCACGGGATCGATGAATTCCACGGTAGGGCCGGCGGTGATAAGGACCCTCTCTCCTATAAGATCTTTCTCCGTAAAGATGTCCTCCATTTTTTCCAGGATCTCTTCAACGGACGGGAGTCTGCCTTTACCCTCGGTGCCGCAGGCGAGATCGCCGCTTGCCGGCTCCATCATTTCGTATCCTGCGTTCTTGAGTTTGTCCACATTGGCCTGGACCATGGGGCTTCCCCACATCTTGGTGTTCATGGAAGGCACGAAGAAGACCGGTACCGTAGTGGCCATGACCATGGTCGTCAAGAAATCATCGGCAATGCCATTGGCAACCTTGCCGATGACGTTCGCCGTGGCCGGCGCAATGACAAGCAGATCGGCTATGTCGGAGAGCGTGATGTGACCTATCTTAGAACCCGTGAATAGCTCGAACATCTCATGGATAACCGTATTGCCCGAGACCGTCTGGAACGTGAGAGGCGTTACGAATTCCATGGCGTTTTTCGTCATGACCACATGGACGCTGGCCCCTCTCTTTGTCAGATTTCGTATGAGTTCAACGGTTTTGTAAGCCGCGATGCCGCCGCTTACCCCCACGATAATCTCTTTGTTCTTCATCATGGTGTACAAACTTATATCACCTCTAAACGTTGAGACCAAGCCTTCTGATGAACCTCGTGAACAGGTTTGCCTTGGGCACATAGACCGGGGAGACGATATCCACCTTTCCTATTACATCGTTGTCGAGGCGGACTACCATCTCGCCGAGCTTCTGTCCTTCCCGTATCTCTCCCTTTATCCGGTCAGGAAGAACGACTTCCTTCTTTATCGTACCCTTCTTATCCACGGGGATGGGGTATGAAAATGTCTTCTCCGCAACCCCTTTCATCCTCTTGTATTTTCCATCGATAAGAAAAACATCTTGATCTACGACCTCCCCCTTCTTGACAACGTTCAACATCTTATACTGGGAAAAGGCCTTTTTCAACTTCTCCATGGCCACATCATCGCGTATCTTTCCGCTCGGACTTCCCATGACCACGGCGATGAAACGCAGATCACCCCTTTTGGCTGTCGCCACAATGTTAAACCCTGACTCCCGGTAATAGCCCGTTTTCAAACCATCGGCGCCGGGGAACTTTACAAGTAGTTTATTGGTGTTGGTAAGGACGAACTTGCCGTCTCTGAAACCATCGGTCTTTGTGGATGTCCATTCCATGAGCTTGGGGTAATTTAAGACCTCGCGAGCAAGGATAGCAAGATCGGCGCAGGAGGTAAGGTCCTCCTTCTGGCCTTTGCCGGGAGGCAATCCGTGAACCGAATGGTATTCCGTGTCGTTAAGGCCGAGCTGTTTGGCTTTCTCGTTCATAAGCTTAACCATTTCTTCGGCGCCACCGGCCACGAATTCGCTAATAGCGTACGCGGCGTCGTTGGCGGAATGAATCATCATGGCCTTCATAAGTTCTTCAAGGGTGAAGGTTTCGCCTTCCTTCAAATAGACCTGGCTCCCCCCTATTTTAGAGGCCTCTCTCGAAATGGGAATCCGGTCCGTCAGTTTTACCGCGCCGGTCGCCAGCTTTTCCATGACGATGCAGGCCACCATAAGTTTCGTAATGCTCGCGGGGGGCCTCTTCGCATTCGCGTTTTCCCCTTCAAGGACCTTTCCGGTGTTTGCCTCTGTCACGATATAAGCCTGATACGGAGCCCTGTCGGCTTCCTTGGCCTTTTGCTCTGCGATCGGCTTTCTCGGTGAATGTTTTTTTGCGATGGCCGGTCGCGCCTCAAGCGCTGTGACACAGAACAGGCATATGATGGTAGTAACAAACAGTCTTTTCATCAATCTTACACTCTCTCTTCTATTCAATCACTTGCTCAATTTCTCCATAAAGACCTTAAGAATATCTATGGGTATCGGGAAGATGATCGTCGAATTCTTCTCCGTGGAGATCTCTATGAGGGTCTGCAGATAGCGAAGCTGCAAGGCCATAGGGTTTCTCGAAAGGATATCGGATGCCTCCGAGAGTTTTGTTGAAGCCTGAAACTCACCTTCCGCGCCAATAATCTTGGCCCTTCTCTCACGCTCAGCCTCAGCCTGGCGGGCTATGGCCCTCTGCATTTCCTGGGGAAGATCCACATTCTTCACTTCTACATTAGAGACCTTTATGCCCCAGGGCTCGGTATGGGTGTCGAGTATTTCCTGGAGCTTTTCGTTGAGCTGTTCCCTGTGCGACAACAGATCATCCAGTTCTGCCTGACCCAAAACGCTCCGCAGTGTGGTCTGGGAGAGCTGGCTTGTCGCATAGAGAAAGTTCTCCACATCGATGATCGCTTTCATGGGGTCAATGACCCGGAAATAGACAACGGCATTCACTTTGATGGACACATTATCTCTCGTAATGACATCCTGTGGGGGTATGTCGAGCACCACGGTCCTCAAGCTTACCTTGGTCATCCTGTCGATGATGGGGATGAGGATGATAAGCCCCGGCCCTTTGGGAGCGCCAAGGACTCGACCCAATCTGAATATGACGCCCCTCTCGTATTCGTTCAATACCTTAATGGCACTGGCAAGAAAAAACACAATAAGCACGATGATAAATATGTACGCTGGAAACATCTTAACCCCCTTTTATTTTTTTGACTTTTACAATGAGCCTTTCTACGCTTATCACCACGACCTCTTCGCCGCTATTTACAGGCTCATCACTTTTCGCATTCCACAATTCTCCATGAACCGAGACCTTTCCTTTGGCCAGAATGTCCGTTTCCGCAACACCAATCTCTCCCACGAGACCTTCCACGCCTGTTTTGACCTTGGAAAGCTGGGCCCTCACAGCATACCCGAGAACGCCGAAGACAAAAAGCGCCGAAGCGACCGCCACAATGAGTATGGTCTCCCACGAAATCGAAAAGGCACTGGAGGGCACATTGACGAGCATGACCGAACCGATAACAATGGATATGATGCCCGCTATACCCAACAGTCCATGGGTGATAATTTTCAATTCCAGGATAAAGAAAATGACCCCCAGGAGTATAAGTGCAAGGCCTGCGAAACTGATCGGTATGGTCTGGAAGGCATAAAGCGCGAGGATGATGGAAATTCCTCCGATGACACCCGGAAAGATCGTACCCGGACTATAAAGCTCAAAGAGAATGCCGTAGATACCGAGCATCATGAGAAGATAGGCTATATTGGGGTCGCTGAGATAGGAGAGGAGCTTATACTTGGATGACATGGGAATTTCTGTTTTGACCGCTCCCTTTGTCTTAAGGGTGACCTTACCGTTCTTCGTTTCCACGGTCCTGCCGTCTATCTTGGCAAGAAGGTCGTCCATATTGTCTGCCACAAGATCAATGACGTGTTTGTCCAGTGCGTCCTTTGCCGTGATGGAAGAGCTCTCGGTGACCGCCTTTGCCGCCCACTCCACGTTCCTTCCCCTTTTCATGGCGATGCTGCGCGAATATGCCTCGGCGTCCTGAAGTATCTTTTTCTCCATGACTTTGTCAGGTTTTTCTTTTCCGATCGATACCGGATGCGCGGCGCCCACGTTGGTACCCGGCGCCATGGCGGCAATGTGAGACGCCATGAGGATAATGCTTCCCGCGGATGCCGCCCGTGCTCCTGACGGGTAGACATAAACAACCACAGGGATACTCGCATCCATGATATTCTTGACGATCTCCCGCATCGAGGTATCGAGACCGCCGGGTGTATCAAGAAGAATGATCAGGGCTTCTGCGCCCTTCGCCTGGGTCTTCTCGATAGCCTCTCTTATAAAACTTGCGACAGGTGGATTAATCGCGCCATTAACGGTGATGTAATATACATCTTTAGCCTGCGCCGGGCAGGCGCACAGGGCCGCCGAAAAAATGAAGACCAGGCAGCTAAGAAGCACGAGCCATCTTTTCATCTCTTACGTATCTTCTCCTTGAGCTTAATCGCAACCGCAGGGGGCACAAACTCCTCTACAGAACCTGAAAAGGACGCAACTTCCTTGATGGTCCTCGAACTGACAAAAAAATAATCCTTGCTCGTCATCATGAAAAGGGTGTCCATGTCGGGATTCAGGTTCCGGTTCATGGACGCCATCTGGAACTCATACTCAAAATCGCTCATAGCCCGAAGCCCCCGGATCACGAACCGGGCGCCCACGTCTTTCACGTACTGGACAAGGAGACCGTTGAAGCTGTCGATGACCACGTTATCCCCGCCGTTTACGGACTGGCGAATCAGCTCTTTCCGCTCGTCTACGGTGAAGAGGGCCTTTTTTTCGATATTGTTGGCTATAGCAACGATAACCCTATCAAAGAGTTCCAGCCCGCGATGCAGGATATCCAGATGGCCGTACGTAATCGGGTCGAACGAGCCCGGATAGACAGCTACCTTATCTTTCATGAAGAACTCCTTATGCATTAACCTATGGTGTGTATGGTAATAACGGTGTCGCCATAATGTCTCGACTTTGTCTCACCCGGACGGTCGGTTCTCAAGTTCGTGATAATCGGTATCTCCCTCTTGGAGTGCTCCATGATGATCATGGCGTCTCTTTTGTAAATTACGCGCTTTTCAATGCAGAACATCGTCTCCGTCAGGTATCCCTTTTCATAGGGCGGATCCATGAAAATTATGTCATAGAACAGGCCTTTGTCTGAAAGCAAAGGGATGGCATATCTTACATCCATATTAAACACTTGGCAATATTTATTTAACGCCATGGTGGCGAGGTTTTTCTCAAGCATACTCGCCCTTTCCCGGTCGATCTCAACGCACGTGGCCGACCTGGCTTTCCGGCTCAATGCCTCGATAGAGAAGGAGCCTGATCCTGCAAAAAGATCAAGCACATCCTTGCCTTCCACGCTACCTATGGCATTGAAGATCGCCTGCCTGACTTTTGAAGACGTGTAGCGGGCCTCCCCGCCGCCAGAAAGACTTATGGTTCTGCCTTTCAGACGTCCGCCCGTGATTTTCAGCGTATTCATGGGGAACACCACCCACTTCCTTGAGGAAAGAGCGCCTTTGAAACCTCGAGGATCTTTTCGTAGCCTTTTATTTCATAGGGCGCAAGGTAAAGGAGCATGATATTCTTGTCCCCGTAGTCGTCCCTGATGGAGTCGATATACTGCCTTTGCATTAAGCGACGCATTCTATGGAATTCACAGTCATCCTTCTCTATTACGTGGTTGATGATGATGTTTTCAACCTTTAGATTGTTCTGCTCCAGTTCACCAATCACCCTTTGGGTGAGTTTCACGCCTAACGCCTCGGGGATCGTCACGATGAGATACTGGACAAGAGAAGGGTCCCTGATAAAGGCGACGATCTTCTCGGCAAGGGCTTCCCAGCCTGCGATGATCTCTAAGAGGGTCCTTTTCGATTCCGCGAGCGTAAGCGCGTCTTTCAATTTTTCCAGATAGCCGTACATGTTCATGTAGAACTTGGTGGCTGCCTCCATATGGGAGAGAAAGAGTTGGGGCAATTTAAGCAATCTTAACGTGTGGCCTGCCGGGGCCGTGTCCCAAACCACGATGTCGTAGGCCTTGCTCATGACAAGCTCCATAATAAAATTGAGCATGTACTCCTCCTCGATACCCGGCGCGCCTCCGATATAATCCACAAAATCATAATCGACAGCAGCAAAGCAGGAGACCACTTCATAGATCTCGGCTCCGAAACGCTCCTTCCATCGCTTGAGAACGATGTCTGATGATACTTCGAGACCGTACAATTCGAGGTCATCATATACCTTGACCTCTCTGTCGCCGATCTGTTTTTCAAAAATATCCGAGAGCGAGGGTGCCGGATCACTTGAAATCACGAGGACCTTCTTGTTGTCCCGCGCGAAACGTAAGGCGATGGCGGCAGCGCAGGTCGTCTTTCCCACGCCCCCCTTGCCGCCGACCATGATAAGCTTGACCTGGTCTTTTTCCATACCGAATGCGCCCATAGGGTCAATATCATAGCATGTCGGGCATCGAAAAGCGATTGAGCGTACGAGGTGATTCCTCGTTCCATTCCCCTGCCATTCCTGATGAATCCAGGTTAGGGCCGGTCGCGCTATCGCGCCTTTGCAGGGGTGCGAAATGAGAAAGACGCCAAACATATCGACGCAGGCGGCCGGAAAGACAGATTGACCACGGTTTGAAAAAAGAGTTTTTTGTGGTATAGTAGAAACATAACATAAGGAGAAGACAAAGCTTATTGGACGAGAAAACTGAGGAAGGATTCTTAAGACTATCCTTCGAGGATATCGACGTGGCCCGAAACCTCTTCGGGCCCCGTGAAGAAAACATAAAATACCTGAAAAAATACTTCAACATCCGGCCAAGCATTCGGGGAACTCACCTCACCCTTGTGGGGAGCAAAAAGGATATCGAGGATGCCGGCAAAGTAATAGGCGAACTCCAGGGAATTATCAAGAAGGGGTTCACATTGCATCATTCCGATATCGATAACGCGGTTCGTTTTGTATCTCATGCGCATCACCCAACAGAAGATATCCGGAAAGATCAAATATATATCGGCGCCTCAAAAAAGATCATAACGCCCAAGACCCGTAACCAGCGGGCTTACGTCGAGGCCATGAGAAAATACGATATGGTCATCGGCATCGGTCCTGCGGGCACGGGCAAGACCTATCTCGCCATGGCCATGGCCCTTTCAGCTTATTACCGTAAGGAGGTTACGAGGATAGTGCTCACGCGACCCGCCATTGAGGCAGGCGAGAAACTCGGATACCTTCCGGGAACCATGTACGAGAAGGTAAACCCTTATCTGAGACCGCTCTATGATGCACTCTACGACATGGTTGACATGGACAGGGCGGGCCGGCTTCTCGAACGGGGCGTAATCGAAATCGCACCGCTCGCGTTCATGCGGGGCAGGACCCTAAACGATGCCTTTATTATTCTCGATGAGGCTCAAAATACCGCCTCGGAGCAAATGAAAATGTTTCTGACAAGGCTTGGATTTTCTTCGAAGACCGTAATCACCGGCGACATTACCCAGATCGATCTGGCTGACAAAAAAACGAGCGGCCTCGTGGAAGTTCAGCACGTGCTTCAGGGGATCAAGGGTATCAGGTTTGTTTACTTTACGGGAAAAGATGTGGTCAGGCACCCGCTCGTCCAAAAGATAATCAAGGCTTACGAAGACCGCAAACCCACACCGAAGGACGGGAGAAATGCCTAACGGCAAGGACAGACCTCCTTCGTATATAGATTATCGGAAGCTGCTCGTCCTCTTTGTTTTTTCTCTCGTGCTTGCGCTCGTTGTCGGCGTTAAAAGCCCCCGTGTGAGCGCTACATACGAACTGAACGACATCTCCTCATCCAACATCAAAGCGCCTGTCGACTTTTCGATCCCGGGCACCGATATGACGGTGAAGAAGGGCGAGATCATTGTCCGTGAGGGCGAAAGGATCAACGAGGAGCACTTGAAGAAACTTGCCGCCTTAAACGCCTTAAGTAGCGCCGGGGAGTTTTCCGTAAGAAGGTTCTTCGCCTTTTTTGTTCTCATGTTCTTATACGTCATCGTCGTTTTTGTTTATGCAGAAAAGAATATCAAGAAATTTGTCCTTTCGCTCAAAGACCTCGTTTTTGCCACGGTCTTTACCGTGTTCAGCACTCTTCTCATGAAGGCATGTTTTATGATTTTTACCTATTACGTGGAAAGTCTCGCCGGGGAGTTGTTCTACGTGATACCCATATTTCTTTTCGGCATCGTCTTCAGGATTGTCCTTTTTTCCGAAGCGGCACTGGTCTTTTCCTTAATCCTCGCCGTGGTTCTCGGTTTCGCCTTCGAAAACAGTCTTACCGTCTTTCTCTACGTCTTCGTAGGCAATATCCTCGCCTCCTATTTCTCGGGCAAATGCGAGAATCGGAGCATCATACTCAAGGCAGGGCTTTATGCGGCTTCAATAACGGCTTTGCTTGTCATTATGCTCGGCCTCTTTTTCGGTCATCCCGAGGGGCATGTTACGGCACAAATCGCCTTTATACTCTTAAGCGGCGTGATAAGCAGTTTTCTCGCCCTGGGTATCCTTCCGCTCATCGAAAACGTCTTCGACTACACAACCGACATCAAGCTTCTGGAACTCGCTAATCTCGAGAACCCGCTTCTCGAAGATATGATGCTTAATGCGCCCGGCACTTATCATCACAGCATCGTGGTGGGCAACCTTTCCAAGGCCGCCTCGGAGAGCATCGGGGCACATCCGCTGCTCACCCGCGTGGCCGCGTACTATCACGATATCGGAAAGCTCAAGATGCCCCACTATTACATTGAGAACAGGCCGGGGAGCGAAGATGCTCATGAAGGCTTAACTCCCAACATGAGCGCGCTGATCATCCTTTCCCACGTGAAGGAAGGGGTGGATCTGGCTCACGAATATAAGATCGGAACAAAAATCACCGACATTATACGGCAACACCACGGCACAAGCCTGGTAAGCTATTTTTACAGTGTGGCCAAAGAAAAGGAGGACCCCAATCTCCATGTGATTGAAGAGAAGGATTTCCGCTATGCCGGACCAAAGCCACAGACTAAAGAGGCGGGTATCATCATGCTTGCCGACGCAGTGGAGGCCGCATCGCGCACCCTTGAGGACCCGACACCTAAGAGGATCGAAAGCCACGTTCAGAATATCATAGAGAATATATTCCTCGACGGTCAGCTCGATGAGTGCGAGTTAACCCTGAAAGACCTGCATGCCATTCAGAAGAGTTTCATAGCCATTCTCATCGGCATCTTCCATCATAGGATTGATTATCCTGAAAGGACGACCAATGGCGGTACTGATAAAAAACTCCCAAAAACTTCTGAGACTAAACATAAAGACCATCAAAAAGGTCACCGAAGATTTGCTCGCCTTTTCGGGGGTTCAAAATAAGGACTTGAGCCTCCTCTTCGTGGACAACAAAAAGATCGCGGAACTCAACAAACATCTCTTCGGAAAGAACCGACCGACCAATGTCATATCTTTTTCTTATCTTAACGGCCTGCCATCAGAGGTCCTCGGTGATATCATCATTTCGATTGAGCGGGCTGAAGAGGAGGCCCGCGAGGCGGGGCTGCCACTGTACGACCGAATTTTTGCGCTTATCGTCCACGGCCTGGCACACGTCCTGGGATATGACCATGAGAAGGGTGGACAAGAGGCCAGAAGAATGCGTTACAGGGAGAAAAGGTGCATGGATTTCGTGAGAGCCCATAATACGTACGGGGAACAGAGCGGCGTAATCAAATCGGGGTGCGCATATTGAAGGCAATCCATAGTAAAGGATTCTTGCACGGCCTCAATAAGTATAGCCTGTCTTTTCTTTCCGGCATCCTGCTTGTCGTCATTCAGCCGCCTATTTCTCTGTTTCCGCTCGCCTTTATCGCCCTCATGCCGCTTTTCGGTTCGATAAAGAAAGATGATCTTCGCTTCTCGTTCGTTTCCGGATACCTGACGGGCCTCGTCTCCTATCTTGGTCTCATATACTGGGTGGTCATCGCCATGAACCGTTATGGCGGGATCGACATTGTTTCGAGTTTTCTTATCCTCCTCCTGTTTGTGTTCTACCTTTCGCTCTACACCGGTGTTTTCGCACTATCCTGCGCCTGGTTTGAAAAACGGTTTTCAGTACCGCTCTATCTCTCGGCGCCTCTTACATGGGTCGCACTCGAATACGCGAGAGGTGTTCTGTTATCCGGCTTTCCCTGGTCCTTTCTTGCCCATTCCCAATACACCTTTCTCCCTTTCATTCAAGTGGCGTCGATTACGGGCGCTTATTTCATATCCTTCCTCATCGTTGCCGTAAACACGATTTTCTTTGTCCTCTGGAAAAGAGGAAGGATGTCTCCCATCTATGTCGTCGTCATAGCAGCCCTTGTCGCTCTTACCCTGGTATATGGATTCGCTAAGCTTTCCGAAAAGACCGAGAGACCCCATTTTAAGACGGCAATTGTACAGGGAAACGTGAAACAGGATGTGAAGTGGGACGAGGCTTTTAAGGTCATGACCATCAAAAAGTATTTACAGATGACCTTGTCGTCTGTCAAAGACGTGGATCTGGTCATCTGGCCGGAAACCGCCATGCCCTTCTTATTTGACCGGGAGATATATGCGAACAAATACATCAAAGCATTACCCGGCGCTGTGGGCAGCAACCTTCTGTTTGGCACCATGTCCGAAGACTCGTCAAGGAGGTTACGCAACTCCGCTTACGTCATCGGCAAAGACGGCGAAACAGAGGGAGTCTACAATAAAGTACACCTCGTGCCCTTCGGCGAGTATACGCCGCTCATCTCTTATTTCCCCTTTCTCGCAAAACTGACTGCTGCGGGGGGTGATTTTTCGCCCGGCCAATCTCACGAACCGATCAAAACGGATATCGGCTCTATCGGCGTCCTCATCTGTTACGAGGGGGTATTCCCCTCCATAACCAACGAAACGGTTCGCAGAGGAGCCCAAGTGCTTGTTAATCTGACGAACGATGCCTGGTACGATAGGACATCGGCGCCCTATGAGCATTTTGCCTTCTATGTGTTCAGGGCCATTGAGACGGACCGATATCTACTCAGAGCCGCCAACACAGGGATAAGCGCCGTCATCGACCCGAATGGACGCATTGAGGCAAGAACGCCGATCTTCACCGAAGACGTGCTGCAAGGATCCTTTGCACTCCGGAGTACAAGAACCGTTTATGTGAGGTGGGGAGATTATTTCATGATCATAGCGCTTTTGGTGCTTGCTTCAGCCATAGGGGCGGGTTGGCGCAGACGGTTGCGGGTCGAGAAGAAATCTCTGCCACAATGAACGGTTCATTCAAGCACGCGACCGTAGCGGACGGGGCTTGCAAGGCTAAACCGTATCACCAAAACAGTTGCCTATTCTTTTTCGCTCTCTCTTAAGATATCGAGAAGCAGTCTCGCCGCCTGCTGCTCGGCCTCTTTTTTACTCTTGCCGACCCCTCGCGCCCTGAATCGATCCCCCGCGTATGCAAAGACGGTAAAACCGGCCTTTGTTTTTCGGGAAAATTTGTATTTCGGAAGGAGTCCCCACTTCTTCTGAGAATATTCCTGGAGCGTATTTTTGGGGTTCTTTTCGGTCAGTTTCTTCTCATTGAAATAGGGGATAAAAAGGGTCTTGATGACGCTCGTTGCCTTTCTCATTCCGCCATCCAGATACATGGCGCCGACCAGGGCTTCGAACATATTGGACAGGACCTTCGATTCCTCCGGCACAGCGCCGTCCGCATTTCCGTAGCTCATATGCTTCCCAAGGTTGATTTTCTTTGCGATCTCGGTGAGCGTTTCCCGTTTCACAAGGCTTGAGCGGGCATTACTCAGAAATCCTTCATTCCTGTCTTTATATTTCTTGTACAGAAGTACGCTGATGACCGTATTGAGAATGGCGTCTCCCAGATATTCGAGCTTCTCATTATCCGAAGGCCTGGCCTCTTTTTTCTCGTTAAAACAAGAGCTGTGGGTCACGGCCTGTTCGTAGAGGCCCCGGTCCTTGAACGTATACTGTATCGTCTTTTCGAGCGCCGTCTGGTGCATAACAATTCAGTAATGAGTTTAATCAGCTTAAGGCACGTAAGTCCGTGCCCCGTGTGCTCGCTTCATTCTCCGAATTATCTTCGTATGGAGTCCTTCTTCTTCGCTTCTTCAGTATATCTGATGGGATCATAAATCCCGAGTTCGCCGGTTCATATTGACAAAGAACCACAATCCTTTTATCATGCTAATGGAAGGAGGGCAACAAAAAAGAATTCGCTCAAGGAGGGTTATTATGAATTTCGCCATGTTTTCGAGCCTCAATGCAAGCAAGTTTCCAGAACGCGAATTTATAATTGAAAGCTATCCGTCTAAGAAGGTACGTAGAAGCCTCACATGGGAAGAATTCGACGGTCAGGCAAACAAACTCGCCAACTACCTGGTCAAAGAGTGCGGCATCAAAAAGGGTGACATCGTCGTCCACCTCATGATGAACTGCATGGAGTGGTACGCGAGCTATATTGCCGTTTTGAAGACGGGGGCCACGGTGACCCCGCTCAATTTCCGGTTCGCAGGCGCCGACATCAAGTATGCCGCCGACGTTACAAAATGCAAGGCCTTTATATTCGGCGATCAATTTAATAGCCGCGTTGAGCCGATCATGGGACAGATGGATTATTGTAAGCACTTCATCTGCCTCGGCGAAACGGTCCCCAGTGGCGCAACGTCCTATAAGAAGATCCTCGAACAAGGCGACGCAAACCATGTGCTGGCGGAAACGGGCGATGATGATATGGCTGAGCTCATGTTTACCTCAGGCACTACCGGCGCGCCCAAACCTGTGTCACATACGCATAAAACGCTTTTTTATATCGGCATCGGTAATGCCCTCACGTACAACGAAGGTTACAACAGTGTTTATCTTTCGCCCCATCCATTCTACCACAGCGGCACCTTGTTTCTGTCATTCCCCAGCTACATCGCCGCCGGCAAAGTGCTCATGCCCATGGAAATACAGCCCGAATTCTACCTGAGGACCATTGCAGACGAGAAGTGCACCGGGGGATGGAACACAGTGCCCACCTGGTCTGATGTGATCAACGCCATCAAATCGGGGCAGGTAAACGTCAAGGACTACGATCTCTCAGCGCTGAAACACATCGAGATCGGGGCTCAGCCTGTGCCCTACGTGCTCCTTGAAGATTCCAAAAGAATATTTCCGAACCTTCCTATTGCCAATATTTACGGAATCACCGAGGGGGGAGGCGGGGGACTTACGAACTGCTACGACGAAGACATTATGAGAAAACCGGGCTCGATCGGCAAGGCCACTGTCTTTATGGAGGCGAAGGTTGTGGACGCCGACGGAAAGGAACTGCCTCGCGGAAAGGTGGGCGAACTTCTGCTCAAGGGGCCCCGTCTCATGAAGGAATACGCCTTCAACCAGGAAATGACGGCCAGAACCGTGAAGGACGGATGGCTCTACACGGGTGATCTCGCCTATCTGGACGAAGAAGGTTTTATCTTTTTTGCAGACAGGGCGAAGGATTTGATCATAAGGGGCGGCGAGAACATATTCCCCGCTGAGATCGAGGATGTCCTGAGAAAACACCCGAAAATACAAGATGTCGCGGTGCTCGGCTATCCACACCCGCGGCTTGTGGAAATTGTTATGGCCATTATTCAGACAAAAGAGGGCCAGACCTTAACCGATGAAGAAGTGATAAACTTCTGCAAGGACAGGGGAATGGCAAAGTACAAATGGCCGGAAAAGATGGTCTATGCGCCCATCCTTCGCAACCCTGCGGGCAAAATCGAAAAGCCGAAATTGAGGGAAGTCTACGTGAAGCCCGCAAAAGATGCCATGGAGCAGGAGTTCAAGAAGCGAGCTTAAACCAGTCCTGACAACACAACCAGGACGCCCGTTTTTCTCCGGCCGTCCTGGTTTCGCCCTCATTATAGCGGTCCCAATGTTTTCCGACGAGATCTGTAACGTATCGAACGGCCATGCATGGTCCCTCCTTTGTTGTGCCATTCCATATGACTCACCGAAAAGGGTCAAAAAAAAGGGGCCTGAAGGCCCCTTTTTTTGTGTTTCTGGCTCGGTCATTTCTTAACAAACAGTTTATCAATAAGCTCTTGCGACGGCCGCTTGGTCAGGAAACTGACACCGAAATACAGGATAAGGCAGCCGGCCACGAGTATCCACTCCATGGTGCCCATGCCAAGAAGGGGCGGCTTCCGTCCGAGTACGGCCCACCCTCCCCAGAGGGTGCCGATGGTTCCGTAGATGACCGTACAAATGGCGCCCCACTTTGTGGCACCCTTCCAGTAATAAGAGATAACCGTGACGAAGAAGAAGATTGCCCCGAGCCCCATGGCCGCCAGGCCCATGAACACAGCTAATAGCTGAGGGGGTCGATTGAGCGTCCAGAAGAAGGGGAGGAAGAGAAAGATGGCGATAAGGAGATATCCGAGATACAGCATGGACTTATCTGAGACCTTGGGTTTGAGTAGCTTGATGATGTCATTCGTCACGTTGGCACTCATAATGAAGACCATGGCTGAGAGCGTCCCGAGGGCCGCGCCCACGAGTCCGGTAAGATACGCAGCCAGGAGCTTAGAGCCTCCCATGGCCCAGGCGAGGACTGGTGCTGCAAGGTCCGCGCCCCACTGTTTGTTGGCGAGAAGGTTCTTACCAAAAATTATCCGGGCGACAAGCCCGTTGCTTGAGCAGTCCAGCATTACCGGTATGCCTGCCGTCAGCCAAACGACAAAACACAGAAGGACGAACTCTTTTCTGGACATCTTCTTCATACCCAGGAATCTGCTGATGTTATGAGGAAAGCCGACCGCCATGGTAAAGAAGATTACCGGTGTTGCCATTATTCCCACATAACTTGAAAAGAGCTGCGTCATGCCGATTTTAGGCAGGGCTGGATTGATGAGTTTCATGAGGGATGGGTCCTGGCCCATGAGTGTGTTGGAGATTGAGCCGAAGCCACCCGCGTAGATGAGCGCCCACACACCGAGCAGGGCGCCGACAAATCCCAGAAACGCCCCTTTCACGGCTATAAACCACTGCGTCCCCATATAGCCGCCAAGAACAAGAAATATCCAGGCGATGACGATGGAAATCAAGAGACACCATACAGGGGGCAGGCCGGTAACGGCATACCAGACGGTACCTGCCGCCTTAAGCTGGCCAACAGAGTAGATAAAAAGAAAGAGGAGCATGCTTGCAGCCACAATCAACTGCAGTCCTTTAGATTCGAAACGCTTACCAATGGTCTGCGGTATTGTGGCGGCACCGAGCTTTGAGGAAAATTCCCTGGTTTTCGTAGCGGCCAGCCAGACGCAGGGAATGATGCCCACAAGGGTCCAGATGCCGGCAAACCACATGCCCGAAAACCCGACGCTATATACAATGGCCGTGCTTCCACAGAAAGCCCACCCAGAGATGTAGGAACCTGTGAGGGCAAGGCCGGTTACCCAGGGACCGATATCTCTTTTTCCCACGAGATATTCCTCAAAAGAAGCCCACTTCCGTTTTGCCATGGAGCCCAGGAAGACGGCTACCGCCAAGAGAACGGCAACTCCAATTATCGACCAGATGACCATTTCAGGAGTTGGTTTTGGAATGTCAAGGTATTGTGGGTTCATCAGTCCAACCTCCTGGCGACTAGCCACGTCCCGATTAAAGTCATGAGGAACGTTCCGATAATCAATCCAAACCAGACGTACCAAGCAAACATAGGATCAACTGATTCTGGCTGCATAATAACCCCCTTGTTTTTTAAGAACCGAATAACAATGAATCCTAAGCTGTTATCACCTCCTCTTTTCAGATTGTTATGGAAATACGTATTGTTACGGAAATATGGGTCGTAAGCGCAACCCGGAGGACAAACCGTTGCGAAACACAAACCATAATAACTGCCCCCTTCCCCTCTGTTAATGATAGTATGCCCGCAAAAAATGTCAAGCACAATTTGTTGACCCTTGGGACTTGATGATTTTCCGCGGGGTTTCATCGGGCTTGCGAAGATCGGGTGAGAGGCATTTACGCTCGCGGCGGACAGATGGGTAGCGGCGTTCTCACGACCATTGCGGAGGGCGCTCACGCATGCCGCATCCCTATCGGGCGCACCTTCTTACTGAGCAGGCTACGAGAATTCCCGCCACGATCATACAGATGCTCAAGATCTGCCCCATGCTCAATACCGCAAAAATGTATCCAATTTGCGCGTCGGGCTGCCGGAAGAACTCGCAGAATATCCTGAAAAGGCCATAGAGGATAAGGAAGAGCGCAAAGAGATCGCCTTCACGCTTCTTGTGATCCTTGTATATCCAGAGGATCGTAAAAAGGACCACACCCTCCAGGAACATCTCATAGAGTTGAGAGGGATGTCGGGGCATAGGACCTCCCTCCGGAAAGACCATGGCCCAGGGCACACTCGAAGGCTTGCCGAAGAGCTCGCCGTTGATGAAATTGCCTATCCTACCCAAGCCTATGCCAATAGGACATGTGGGAATAATGAGATCGGCTGTAGAAAAAAACCCGAGTCTTTTTCTCCTGATCACGATATATCCCGCAATGAAGGCGCCCAGGAGTCCGCCGTGAAACGACATACCGCCGTTCCACACGGCAAATATTTCAAGCGGGCTTGCGAGATAAGAACTGAGATTATAGAACAGCACATAACCGAGCCGCGCCCCTATGATGAGTCCAAGGATAAGATAAAAGAAGAGGTCATCGATGCTGTCCCTGTTGTATGTCAGTGATTTCTTCTTCACCTGATAGAGCACAAGCAGATATGAAGAGACAAAGCCAAAGATATACATAAGGCCGTACCATCGCAAAGACAACGGGCCTATCCTCAAAATAACCGGATCGATATGGGGAAACTCAAGCATATAATAATATCCGTTTTTCTGCAGGCGATAAAGTCTTGAGACGTTGCCTGCGATATATCAGGCGGCTTGCCTCAATCTCACGCCTCTGAGTTATCACGTATGTTATATACTATTTTCTTTGATAAATTCCCACAGATCTTTGGGGGATCTAAAGACCATGCCCTTCAGACCGAAGCTTTGAGCGGCCGCCACGTACCGGGGGATATCGTCGATATAGAATACCTCTTCCGGCTTTGCATCGGTCTTCTCGAAAATCGTATCGTATATTTTTTGTTTGGGCTTTTTGGCTCCAACTTCATAGGAGAGGATCCATTCATCAAAGGAGTGGACGATGGGATACCGCTCCGTGATGTAAGAAAAATGGAACTCGTTCGTATCGCTTAACAGAAACATAGGATAGCCTTTGTTTTTCAAATAGAGGATCGCCTCATTGACTTCCGAGTTTTCCCAGAAGATCGTATTCCAGATGTCTTTGAACTCCTCAATTTCGAGGTCGAGTTTGTAACGTTCCCTGAGCCTGCCAAAGAATTCGAGGGAAGTGATACGGCCCTCCTCGTAAGGGTTTACCAGGCCGCGCTCTCTCTCAAAGATAAATTTGAATATCTCTTGAGGGGTGAACCGGTCCTGTATCCTCGAAGCTTCGTGGAGCTTGGTGGCAATCTGCCTGTGCTCGAAAGGCAAGATCACATTGCCGAGATCGAAAACGAAGAGCTTAATCATAGGGAAAAACCTTCGTCGGACCGAGACAGGCAAAGAGATTGTCAGGGTCTTTGAGGTGCCGCCAGCCCGTAATGTGGACGAACCGCTTTCCCTGATGATGGCGCATCAATATCTGCAATCGCCGGCTCATATATTTGTCCCTGATAAGCATTTCATCCGTATAGGGCGCCGTCTGCACACCCGTATCAAAATAGAGTCTCGCGAGCGCCCGTTCCGCGCTACCTGTTGGTGCTTCCCGGGCTTCCAGTACTTTTCTGATATTCTTGACGTTAAGAAGCTCCTCCACGCTCCTGAGCTTCAAATACGAAAACAGGTCCATATCGAGAAGATAGAGCAACGCGGGTCTGTCTCGGCAATAGCGCACCGAGGATTCGTATTCGGAAGGCAGATCCACGTAGGCGCACAAAAAGGCGAGGGACTCTTCATCCAGGGCTTCTTTCTTCTGCCTCATATCCATAGCTACCGATTCAATCCGCTTTCTGTATATATGGCCCTTTTCTTTTCTGAACTTAAGACCGTATTGCGAGAATTCAAGGGTCACTACGTGAGGTTTTATCCGATCAAGCCACAAATCGGTGAGCTTGCCGTTTTCTCTATCCCTGTGGATCATCCCCAGGATGTACAGACCCTTGTCCTTGATCTTAACAGAAGTAACTCTCATACCTAAATTTATGCACGCAGGCAACCGCGTTTTCAAGAGAAATGTGAAACCGCGCCGTGTAAGGCCGTAGCGCGGAAAGAACCTGCCCCAACAATTCTATTGTCAATTATCGAAACATATACTACAATAGGCTACTAATCGATAATGAAAGCGCTTGTCAAACCCCTGGTGGTTTTCTCTTTATGCGCATGGGTGGCGTCGGCATATGCCGCCGATATGATCGTGGGCGGGGACGCGACCTATGTGGTAGAGAAGAACGACAATCTCTACCTCATTGGGGCGAAGGAAGGAGTATACTGGAAAACTATAGCGCGAGACAACGGCCTCGATATGCGACAGGCGCCCGCGCAGGGGGCTGTCCTTAGGGTCAACACACGCAGGATAGTGCCGAAAATCGTAGATGATGGTATCATCATCAACATACCGGACAGGACACTCTATTTCTTCAGAAACGGCAAAGTCTCCTTCTATCCCGTGGGCCTTGGGCTTATCACCAAGACCAAGACGGCCGACTGGAGGACGCCGACCGGCAAGTTTTCTGTGGTGGGCAAACGGAAAGACCCCACATGGTATGTGCCCGAATCCATCCAGATGGAAAATGCGATGAAGGGAAAAGACATTGAGGAAACGGTACCTCCGGGACCGGATAATCCTCTTGGTAAATACGCAATTGAAACGTCCATCCCTGCCACGCTCATTCACGCGACCATATGGCCGGGAACCGTCTATCGTTACATGAGCCATGGGTGCATCAGAATGCTGCCGGAACATATGGAAGAACTCTATCCCCTAGTCAATACAAAGACCAAAGGCGAGATCATCTACGATCCCGTCAAACTGGCGATCGCGAACGACGGAAAGGTCTATCTTGAAGTGAGAACCGATGTATACAAGAAGTGCACCTCGCTCAAAGAACAGGTGTCAAAGGTCATCAGGGATAGGGGCGTGTCGGACAGGGTGGACTGGTTAAAGATCAATAAACTGATTCGTGACGAATCAGGTGTTGCTGAAGATGTCACGCTCACCGAGACAGCTCAAATCAAGAAACCGGTGAGCCGGGAACGGGTTGGGTTCGCTCAAAGGATCGTGCAATTTTTCAAATCACATTTCAGAAGATCAATATGACGAGGTCGAAAAGTCACCGGCTTTGCCTTCCTCCCAAAAAGACCCATCAAGGGTCATCCTTTTCAAACTTGATGACTCCCCGGAATTTACCAGCTTGACGTACAATTCAGGAAAACCTTCCGTCGGCACGTAGACAACCCAGCCCGCGAGTGTCCGTGTTGTTTCATACCCGTGCGCCTCCCTCCAGAGGGCTCCTTGTCGCCCGGCATTTGTATCGTTACTGAAAGCGATGAAATCATCGATCGTGAAAGGTGCCCCGTGGCTCTTCATAAGGTAGTTCACACGTCTCAATCTGAGAACGCTCCCCTTGCTTAACCGCTCGTTGGCGTCTCGAAGCTCCCGATGCGTATAATGGTTAGTGAGGGCAAGCCTTCCCCTATTCTCCCTCACGACGAAAGCCACCTTGCCTTGGGGAGCCACCTCAACCGAGGCTATCTGTGTGGCGTCACCCATAATATAAAGGGCAGGGTGACTCTTCTGAAAAAGGTCCCTCTGGAAAAGGACCGCCCGGACCGAATCGAAGGATGTGAGCAGTCTCTCCGTTAAATCCTCTGTGGCCACGTGCCGCTTCTTTATTGGGACGGTCACTGCCGAGGCGTTGACGATCGTGAGACCCTTTTCGTTTATCCCGGCCGTCACGTACCCGTCCGCGCGCACATCGAAAATGCCCACAAAGGCAAGCCCGTTTTCGGGCCTGACAAATTTCAATGCGGTATATAGATACGAGAGGTTATCCCTGTTCTTTGCAATAATGCTCCCCCTGTTCTTGACCATGTCCCCGGTTGCCGCAAAGATCGTGCACGCCCTTGAGGCAGAGAAAGGGAAACAAACACAGACGGCGAGCTCGCAAAACATGAGGAGCCCCTGAATCAATCTCATTTTGAATACCATACGAGCCAGTATACCATAACCGTGAGGAATCAAGCGCGGGTAAACATTCTCATTGCCATGCCCGGGAATATTTCTTACAATGGAGAAATGACCAGGAGATTGAAGAAGGATTCGCCTGAAGCCCGACTCGCCCATTTCCTGCTCGACCAGCGTCTTATAACCGAGGAACTGCTCGAAAAAGCCCTCGACATCCAGACGACCGATGGAGGTCATCTGGGCGAGGTGCTCGTAAGGAAAGGTCTCATCAGTGAGGATGACCTTGCCTTCGGCGTATCTCAACTGTTTAATATGCCCCTTCTTTCCTCTAAAACAGGGGCCATCAGACCTCACGAACACCAGAATCTGGAAAAACTCGTATCAAAGCATTTTGCCCTTCGCAACATGATCATTCCTCTTTCCCGGGACCGGAACATGCTCACGTGTGTCATGTTTGATCCGCTGGACTTTATGCTGATCGATGAGTTGCGGAAGATTACGGGGTTGGAGGTGAGCCCCGTTGTAGCCACGAAATCGGATATTGTCAAAGCCATCGAAGAGTTTTACGGCGGTCTGGAGTTGGTAAAGAGAGAGAACGCCAAGCCGCACGCCGTAAACAGGATCGACTTCAAGGACACGGGAGATGAAGAATCGTTAAGCATCGACAATATCATAGCCCGCGCAAAAGCCGCACCCGTGGTCAAGCTTGTGGACCTCATGATCTGGCAGGCGATCAACAAAAGGGCCTCGGACATACATATCGAGCCCTTCGAAGACCGGTTTTCTCTGAGGTACCGCGTGGACGGCAAACTCTATGAAATACCGCCTCCGCCCAATCATTTACTCTTGCCTATTGTTTCCCGCATCAAGATCCTCTCCCGGCTCGATATCGCGGAACGGCGTTTGCCACAGGACGGCGGCTTCGTGGTGAAACTCGAGGACAGGAACATAGACATACGCGTATCCGTCATCCCCACGCTCTACGGCGAAAAGGTGGTTATGAGGATCCTCGACAGGAGCGGCGTAATCATGGATTTGCCTGAGATGGGCTTTGAGGCAGAAGATCTCGAGACATTAAGACAGGCAATAGGTTGTCCATACGGCCTGGTTTTCCTGACCGGCCCTACAGGAAGCGGCAAATCGACGACCTTATACGCGATCCTCCAGGAAATCAAGTCCTCCGAAAAGAACATCATCACCGTTGAAGACCCGGTGGAATACAGACTTGACGGGGTGAATCAGGTACAGGTAAAGCCTGAGATCGGCCTCACCTTCGCGAGTGCATTGAGAAGTTTTCTCCGTCAGGACCCCGACATCATGTTCGTGGGTGAGGTGAGAGACCTGGAGACCGCCGAGATCTGCGTGCGCTCAGCATTGACGGGACACCTTGTCTTAAGCACCCTGCATACCAACGATGCCCCTTCAGCAGTGACACGGCTCGTCGATATCGGCGTGGAACCCTATCTTCTCGCCCCTAC
Organism: Syntrophorhabdaceae bacterium; assembly: GCA_035541755.1. Taxonomy (NCBI): domain Bacteria; kingdom Pseudomonadati; phylum Thermodesulfobacteriota; class Syntrophorhabdia; order Syntrophorhabdales; family Syntrophorhabdaceae; species Syntrophorhabdaceae bacterium. Next base: position 637 of record DATKMQ010000109.1, on the reverse strand, counting down.
CCTCCTCGTTGTGGTGGGACAGAGGCTCGTAAGACGGCTATGCCCGGAATGTAAAGAGGGCTATAGGCCCACCCTTAAGGAACTCGGTAATGTGAGACTCAAGGCCGACACCATCTACCGGCCCAAAGGCTGTCCCGTCTGCGGCCATACAGGCTACAAAGGAAGGACGCTCATCGCCGAGGTCATGCCCACCTCCCAGGAGTTGAAGGAACATATGGCCCGTGGCGTGGCCTACCACCAACTCCGCGACCTTGCGAGGAAACTCGGTATGTCTACCCTCTACGAATCGGGCCTCAAGAAGGTTGAGAACGGTATCACAAGTCTCGAAGAAGTACTCTCCGTGACGCTCGGTATCTAAAAGATCGTGTGGCCGACAGAGATAAAATGCGGATGCGCCCTTAAGGTGCCGGTTGAGCAACCTGATCGCCCGTTTTCTCTCCATCGACTATCCTCTATTTTCGGGGTGCTCTCTTTTTGCTGAGATATACCCATGAATTTAATTGACATTTTGCATTACGTCGTAGATAATTACGGGGTCTCAAAAAAAGGACGTTTTTGAAAAATAAACCGCTTAAGGGAGGAATGTTCTATGGAAGAGAAACTTGCAAATCCCGCTCCACTTGGCTTGATGGGATTC
>DATKMQ010000108.1 GCA_035541755.1 Syntrophorhabdaceae bacterium | reverse complement strand
CCTGAACTTCAACTATGCTTCAACTTCTGGGAGGAGAGTGGGTAGAAAAAACTGGGGAAACGCCAAGCCAGCTTTCCCTTGACAACCCTTTACACCAGTGTATGATATATAGTCAAAATGAAGACCGAAGTGTCAATTGGATTCAGCCATTTCCCAGACGGAATAGTGGTCGCTGACCCGTCAAGTCGGGTCGTGCTAGCCAATTCGTCTATGCCGCGCGTAACCGGTTTGAAAAGGGGAGTGGTCGTGGGCCAAAGGATGTCCGACCTGTTAAAAAAGAAGGTCGTTAGTGCTTCTGCTGTAGTGCGGGTAATCGCCGAGGGCGTGCCCTGCACTCTGCGGTCGCTGACAATGGCTGGCAAAGAAAATTTGGTTACGGCACGGCCAGTTTTTGACGGAAGAGGAAATCTAGAGTGGATAGTGTGTGGCATAAAAGACGTGTCGGAACTCCGAGCCGCGTCAGTCATGGGTTCCAAGAGCGCTCAAACGGAAGGTACCCGCTGGACATCAATCATTGCCGAAAACAAGCAGATGCAAGATGTGGTGAGGCTGGCTAATCTCGTTGCTCACGCGGAGAGTAATGTGCTTATCGATGGTGAAACAGGGGTTGGCAAAGAGTTAGTTGCTAGGCTCATTTATGAGCGAGGCAGGAGCAAGCGAAGAAATGGTGCCTTTGTAAAGGTTAACTGTGCCGCCATACCAGCCAGTCTGTTTGAATCAGAGCTCTTTGGATATGAAAGAGGGGCGTTCACCGGTGCCCTCTCGACGGGCAGAGGTGGCCTCATCGAGATGGCTGATAACGGCGTGCTATTCTTGGATGAGATCGGGGATCTGCCCTCGGAACTGCAGGGTAAGCTTCTGCATGTCATAGAGGATCAGCAGTTTATGCATGTCGGAGGGAGGTCAGTCAAGACAGTCAAGGTCAGGATTATTGCCGCGACCAATCGGGATCTCAGGCAGCTCACAAATGCTGGGGGGTTCAGGCAGGATCTTTACTACCGTATTGCCACTATCCCTATACGTATTCCGCCCTTGCGCGAGCGACCCGAGGACATAAGAGCCTTGGTAACACATTATATGGAAAAGCTCTCCCGAAGGTATGTAACCAAAAAGAGTCTTGCCGGCGATCTCTCCAGCTTTCTCCTAAAATATCAGTGGCCGGGCAATGTCAGGGAACTTTCAAACGTGCTCGAATACCTTTTTCTCACGGTAGGTGGGCCGTTGCTGGGTGTGGGAGATCTTCCGCCTGAGTACTCCCCCTTAGCACGTCCCGAAACTTCGCTGACGCAACAAGTGGGCGCTTCAGGCTACCAGCAATTCAGGTCACTCAAGTCTATGGTCAAAGAATACGAACTTGGACTCATTATGGGCGTCATGAAGAGAGCCACTTGCTATGAGGAAGCCGCAAAGCACTTGGGCATAAGCTTCGCGACCCTCAATAGACGTTTAAAAGAAGCCAGAAACGTCGGGAAAATTGTCCATTGAAACCTGCTCAAACGTAAACATAGCCTCGGGCCTGGCATGCGTGGCTACCAATATAAAATCCATTCTGTTCTTTCCAATCACTTTTTTTCAGATTATTGTTGATACCTTTTCTGGTATCAACACTGATTATCATTCCTGAGAAAATTCACTGTCAGGTTCCGGCCATATTGGCTGCTTGGCCTTGGTAATTAACGAAACGACGAGTATTCAGCTTACTGGCACAGCCCTTGCTTGGCAGCCTTGGTAGGCATACGAGATTGTGGCCTGAGTATATCCCGATTCACGCGCTGAAGCAGATTGAGGGCCCCACCACTCTACTACACGATGATCGATGATAAAGGTGTAGACGAAGGGGAGGCAAATTTGCTAGATCTGTCCGTATGACTATGGCCCCCTTTTTACGGAAAAAGAGAATGCACAACGACGAAGATCCCGCGGCTTGGATACAGGAGTCATACTGTTTTGTCCTGGAGAAAGCCGCCGGTATAGGAAACGGGATCAGTTTGCAGACCACGAGTAGCTACGATAAGGAGGCAGATCGTGGGTGATACACTGCCGCAGTTCAAAGCAGCCGCGGTTCAAGCAGCACCTGTCTATTTGAACAGAGAAGACTCGGTTGAAAAGGCGTGTACACTGATCGAAACGGCGGGACAAAACGGCGCTGACCTAGTTGCGCTGCCCGAGGTATTTATCCCGGGTAATCCTTATTGGGCTTGGTACATGGGGTTGCGCAAAGGTCTCGATTTGTCGACACAGCTCTTTCTAAACAGTGTGGATATACCCAGTGAAGCTACGATGAGGCTCGGTGAGGCCGCGCGACGGTACGGGACATACGTGGTAGTCGGCATTAACGAGCGGGAGAACAAGACACTCTACAACACGCTTCTGTTCTTCGACCGCAAGGGTCAAATTATGGGCAAGCACCGGAAGTTCAAACCGACCGGCGGAGAAAAGCTCGTCTGGGGGGAAGGAGACGGGAGCACCCACAAGGTCTACGATACAGAGGTGGGGCGCCTTGGAGCCCTGATCTGCGGCGAGCATACGATGGCATTGCCCAGCTTCACGCTCGCAGCAATGGGTGAGCAAGTGCACGTTGCCTCATGGATCGGATTCGGTTTTGTCAACCCTCTCAGTGAGATCTGCTCACGGTACTATGCGATTGCCTGCAACGCGTTTGTTGTCTGCAGCCAGTCAGTCGTTGACGAACCGCTGATAAAAAAGGCCGGTGTGGAGATAGAGACGGCTGGCACCTGGAGCGCGATCATTGAGGCGGGGACGGGCAGAATCATGGCGGGGCCACTCACGCCGGGCGAAGAGGGCATCGTTTACGCGGAGATCGACCTGAACCAGATCGTCCGCCACTATTTTCTTCACGAAACAACAGGACATTACTGGCCGAAGCAGTTTCAGGTTTACTTCGATGCGCGAGAGATCAAGCCACTTTATATAAACGTCCTGCCCGAGCCCGCTGAGCCCAGATGTGTGGAAGACAGTGAAAAGGGTAGCAACCTGGATAATGCAGAATGAAAAAAGGAGGAACAGGCCACGCTACTCCACAACAAATGAGAGCACTTCCGGTGAAAATGTCTCACAGGAAGAAGAAAGGAGGCGAATGAAAAGGTTCCTTGACGGCGTTCTGAAAATCAACACAGGGATGCAGACCATAGCAGCTATTTTCCTGTCCTTCATAATACTCCTGACGACAGTGGATGTTGTGGTCCGGATATTTGGAAAACCCATACCAGGTGCCGTAGAAATCATAGCTATCTGCGCAGGCGTTGTTCTGGGTTTCACTGTTCCGATTTCCTTCTGGATGAAAAGTCATATTTCTGTTGATTTCGTCGTAAATTGGCTTCCCACCCGGGCAAAGAACCTGCTCAACGTCATTACGAAATGTATCGGGATCGGCCTGTGCCTCCTCATCAGCTGGAATTTCATCAAGATTGCGACGGGATTCTGGAAGGGGGCAGAAGTTTCCGGCACTCTTGAAATACCCCTGTATCCCGTTGCCTATGCCCTGGGCATCTGCTTCCTCGTGCTTTCGATCTCCCTCTTTTGCGATATCCTCAAGATCCACGGAGGATCTCATGAATGAGGTGACCGTAGGATGCATAGCCTTGGGAGCGATACTTTTCTTTTTCCTGACCGGCCTCGAACTTCCTTTTTGCATGATCCTGGTCGGGTTCGCCGGATTTACGTATCTTGTCAATTTCAAAGCAGCCACGCACATGATGGCAAAGGATATCTATGACGTGTTCGTGTCGTACGGGTATACGGTGTTCCCCCTGTTCATTTTTATGGGACAGCTAGCGTTCGCGTCAGGCATAGCCAAGAAGCTCTATGATAGTGCCTACCGATTTCTTGGTCACATCCCGGGCGGTCTTGCTATGGCCACCGTAGGTGGGGCTACAGCATTCAAGGCGCTCTGCGGCTCGGCAAACGCCACGGCAGCAACGTTCAGCGCCGTGGCAATTCCCGAAATGGATCGCTACCACTACAGCAAAACGCTCTCTACCGGCCTCGTGGCCGTTGTGGGGACGCTCGGCTGCCTGATTCCGCCAAGCGTCTTTCTCATCATTTATGGTCTCATTACGGAGCAATCGATAGGCAGACTTTTTCTGGCCGGAATTATCCCGGGACTCGGGATAGCGCTATTGTTTATGCTCACGATTTACGGATGGGCCAAGATCAATCCATCGCTGGCTCCACCCGGGGAGAAATCAACCTGGAAACAAAGAATCGCTTCTCTGCCCGAAGTGGCAGTGGTTCTTGCTGTTTTCTTCCTCATGATCGTCGGGCTCTTGAGGGGATTTTTTACCCCTACGGAAGCTGGCAGTGTGGGTACCATGGTCGTGTTTCTCATGGTTGTTTTTAGAAAGCAGTTAACGTTTAAGGCGTACATGAAGGCCATCGGGGAAGCTATGCGTACAGCATGTATGGTTCTTCTGATGGTTGCAGGCTCTTTAATCCTCGGCCATTTCATCACGATTACCAATATCCCGCAGATCATGGCGGACTGGGCGACAAATCTTCCTGTGCACAGGAATATTGTCATGATCGTTATTTGCTTCGTATACCTCATCGGCGGCTCGTTCATCGACGACCTCGCCTTCATGATTCTTGCCACCCCCATCTTCTTTCCGGTTACACAGAAGCTCGGTTTCGATCCCATATGGTTTGGCATCATGCTCGGTGTCACCGTGATGGTAGGCATCGTCATCCCTCCGATAGCCGCCAACGTCTTTATCGTACACAAGCTGACCAATACCCCGCTTACCACGGTTTACAGAGGAGTAGCCCCTTTCTTGTTCGCGATCGTCGTCTTCGGAGCCCTGCTCTTCATATTCCCGCAGCTCGCTCTTTTTCTTCCGCACTACCTTATGAAATAGGAGAACACGGTAAATGAGAGAAAAGATAAACAAAAAACTGTAAGGAGGAGCTAGGATGAGAGACAAACTGTTGTTTGTAGCAAGTATCGCCGTTGTATTGAGTCTCACGCTTTTTGCACCTGCGCACGCACAGGGTCAGGCTCCGATCAAGCTCACATTCAGTAATTTTCTGCCAATAACCTTCTCGGCCAGCCCGGTGCTCGGGCAATTTTGCGAAGAGATGAAGAAGCGCACCAACGGCAGGGTACAGATCGCCTATTATCCGGGTGGCACGCTCACCACCGGACCGAAGGTTTACGACGGAATCGTGAACCAGGTTTCGGACATGGGCACCAGCCACGTCGGTTACACACGGGGTCGTTTCCCGGTTACCGAGATTCTGGACCTGCCGGTCGGCTATTCCAGCGGTTTCGTTTGCACCCACGTCAAGCACGATTTTTATAAGAAGTTCAGGCCGAAAGAATGGAATGATGTGCATGTGCTCTGGTTTTGGTCGCCTGGGCCTCTGCTCTTTACAACCTCAAAGAAGCCGTTCAAATCAATGGAAGAGCTGAAAGGGTTAAAGTTCAGGGGTGTGGGAAGACCTGCAGACACAATCAAGGCTGTGGGCGCAGTACCTGTGGCCGTCGAAATGGCGGATGTGTATGATGGAGTGCAAAGGGGGTTGCTGGACGGAGTCTTCGAGGGGATGGAGTCGTGGAAGGGCTTTCGGTTGGGCGATGTAATCAAGTACGGCGCCCTCACGCAGCGCGCGACGGGTTTGATGTACACCTTCTTTGTAGCGATAAACAAGGAGAAGTGGAATGCGCTGCCCGATGACATCAAGAAGGTTCTCGCGGATACGTCGGAAGAATGGGTCGACAGAGAGGCCGTGAACACGCTCCAGGCGGACTTCGACGGATTGAACTACTTCAAACAACAGGGCGGGCAGATGCTTGTCATGCCTGACGCGGAGATCACGAAAATGCAGAAAGCAGTGGAGCCTGTGATACAGAACTATATAAAGGACATGGAAGGCAAGGGATTCAAGCGGGCTGACATGGAAGCGCAGCTCGCATACATACGCGAGCGTATCGCGTACTGGGGGAAGCAGGAGACGGACCGAAAACTAAAGAGCCCTTATGCGCAATAGCTTTATGACGCATAGCTTCGGCTGGTTCGACCTGACCTCGCGGCATTTCGAGAAAAAGGCAAAGTGAGCTGCTGTAGTAGTTGATCGACCCGAACGGGAGGTATACATGAGTGGATTTCATAAACGAAAGCTTGATCTCTTTCCGGTTCATACATTGAAGCGTGTTGAGCGTCCCACGACCCTCATAAAAGATGACCAGGTAAAAAGGGTCAATGAACGGGACGGCGGGTTTGCTAAGGCAGCAGCGGGCGATTACGGGCCGGTCCTGGAAAGGGAAAGATTGCGCAATGATAAGGAGCCGATTTCAGGTGCGCTTCTGGACATAGGTCTCTACCTGAGACCAATTGTAGACGGTATCGTTGCCAAGCAAAAAGCGCCTATCCCGGACAATCCGGAATTGCTCGCCCACCACATTAAAGAACTTGCTTATTTTCTTCGCAGTGACGCAGTTGGCATATGCGAGCTCCCCCCTTACGCGGTCTTCACTCATCGCTACCCAAGTGGCGAGCCCGTCGATCTGAAGCATAAGAACGCGATCGCGATCCTTATTGATCAGGACTGGAGAACCTCCGAGGCTACAAGTGGATCCGATTACATCAGCCGGCCACAAAGCTACATGGCCTATTCGACGTCCGGATTCATAGCCTGCGTCATGGCCGACTACATAAGGAGGCTCGGGTATCCCGCTAAGGCGCATTATGGTGCGTTCAACTATGACCTGGTCGTGCCACCGATACTCTTATGGGCCGGGCTCGGAGAATTTTCGCGCATGGGAGAGTGTGTGGTACACCCATTCTTGGGTCCCCGTTTCAAGGCTGCCGTTGTCACTACCGACCTCCCGCTGGCACCGGACAAGCCGATCGACTTTGGCCTTCAGGACTTCTGTTCAAAGTGTAAGAAGTGTGCCCGTGAATGCCCCACACAGTCTATAAGTTATGAAGGAAAGATCATGTATAACGGGTACGAGCGGTGGCCTGTCGACGTTAAGAAGTGTACCAGTATGAGGGTTGGGAACAAGCACGGTGCATCGTGCGGAACGTGTATGACAGTGTGTCCATGGAATAAACCGTATACACCTTTCCACCGAGCGGTGGGGTGGATGATGCGACATTCGGGTGTCGCCCGGAGTCTTGCGATCAAGGGAGATGACCTCCTAGGATATGGTAATGCTGATTACAGCAAGAAATGGTGGTTCCAACTGGAATGTGTTGATGGGGTGCTCCACGATCGATCCAAGCGTAAATTGAAGGATGGCGAGACTCCCCATGTAATATGAAACACAAATGTATCAAGACAGGACAGGGTGCTTAGAATCTAGTGAACTGGCCGAGAATAAACAAAGCCTAAGACCCTCACAGGGAAGGTGCCCTATGCAAGGAAAGACCCAACGTATCCTGTATGAGGTCACGGGCCGTATTGCCGTCATAACGTTCAACCGTCCAGAACAGCGAAACGCCTTTGATGCGGAAATGACGCAAGAGATGCGCGTGGTGATGGATCGCTTCGAGGCCGAAGAGGATGTCTGGCTGGGCATCGTTACAGGTGCGGGAGAACGTGCATTCTGTGCAGGAATGGATCTCAAAGCCTTCGCCGCTGGTGAAGGGCCTGCGATTCTGGACGGCAGAGGTGGTTTTGCCGGGTTCGTTACATACCCTAGGACCAAACCAGTCATCGCAGCCGTGAATGGCGCGGCGCTGGCCGGTGGCTGCGAAATCGTGCTATCGTGCGACCTCGTGGTCGCGGCCGAATCCGCCGTCTTCGGCCAGCCCGAGGTGAAGCGGGGCCTCTACGCGGGAGCAGGAGGCGCGTTTCGCCTTCTCAGGGCGATGCCGAAGGCGCGTGCCATGGAGATGCTCCTCACCGGGGAACCTATCGACGCCCATGCCGCGTATATCCTCGGCTTTGTCAACGCCGTGGTGCCGGCGGAAAGATTGATGAATGCCGCCATGGATCTCGCGCGGAGAATATGCGTGAACGCCCCCCTCGGAGTCCGTGCGAACCTTGCACTCGCGCGAGTCGCTTTGGACATGACCGATGCTGAACTGTGGCAGAAGAACGCCGATATCTGGCAGAGTATTATCCGCAGCGCTGATGCGGCAGAAGGACCAGCCGCCTTTGCCGAAAAGCGGGAGCCCAAATGGAGGGCTCGCTAGGAATACGCTTCAGCGTAATGTTGTGAGTAAGCGCGACAACGTAGGATTCAACATTCCGGCTTACTATACGGAATTAGGATCTGGAGAAGGAAGAAAAAAAGCATGGACAATTACTCTCTGTTAAGGAAATGTTTAAGTGGCGAACCAAACATCCTAACGAAAGGAGCAATTGCCATGCATACGAGACAGTATAGCAGACAGCAGGAGAAACGCAATAGAATCGGCAACGGGACGCTGGTCATAGGGGTGGACATCGGCAGCGACTTCAATGCCGCATGTTTCGCTTATTCGGCTCTATGGTTCTTGTCGAGCTCTTACGAGAAGGTGGAAATCCGGTAGACATTGATAAAAGTTCAAGCTTTTATTTTTTCAAAATAGTGAAAGTAGCAAGATCGCGCTTTCACCTGCTATGTAGATTGTCAACCCCCGACGTTATCTCTGTCTCTTTTTGCCCTCCTGTGTATTGATCAACGTTATGTCCCCCAGCCTGCTATCCGTGGTCGGACCTGATAGGCACCGCCACATGAGTCTTA
>DATKMQ010000107.1 GCA_035541755.1 Syntrophorhabdaceae bacterium | reverse complement strand
CATACGTGAGGGTGACTCTCCGGTCGTCGCCGTGTCGGGCGGCAAGGACTCGCTCTCCATCTGGATGCTCCTCAACGGGCTGGGCATAGCCTGCGATGGTGTCTACATCGATCTTGGCATCAAAGATTATTCCAACCGGTCACTCGACAAGATTATTAAAGTTGCCCGTACGCTCCAAAGGAGGGTCTTTGTATTCCGAATGGAGACACTTCTTCATCAGGGCATAGACGGACTTGCACGCGCTCTAAGGAGGGCGCCCTGCTCCGCCTGCGGTATGGTCAAACGGTACATCATGAATAAGGTTTGCATGGATAAAGGATACGACGTGCTCGTGACCGGTCACAATCTCGACGATGAGGCCGCGGCGCTGTTCGGAAACATCCTCTACTGGAAGAAAGAATATCTTTGGAAAAAGGACGTGGCACTTGAAGCAAAAGAAGGACACCTTTCCAAAAAGGTTAAGCCCCTGTTTTTGTGCTCGGAGCGGGAGGTGGCCGCATACGCCATCATGAACGGCATCGACTACGTCTATGAGGAATGTCCCTTCTCGGTTGACGCAAAATCGCTTGTCTATAAAGGGATGATCAATAGACTCGAAGAGACGTCCCCCGGAACCAAACTTATGTTTGTCAAAGGGTACCTAAAGACGTTGAAAGACCACCAGAGCACAGAGGAACGCACGGGAGAAACGACGTACTGTGCGACCTGCGGATACCCGACCTACTCTGACAAGTGCAGTTTTTGCAGGACCCTTGAAAAGTTTGACATTCCACAGACAGTGAAATTTGATGAATACGGACCGTATTCCGTTGACAGTGAACAATCGGTGGTGACATAATTTTGCCATGACGATGATCGACCACCTTGCTCAGCTCATCTTCAACATCTATGAGGCCTTCACCGTGGCGCTCTACGTCAGGGAGGGTGATAGACTGACGTGCCTTTCCGCAACCACTTTTGCCAAGAGTTTCGAGCAGACAAAAGACATCCCGATCGAGGGCACGCTGCCCGGATGGGTGGTCAAACATGGTGAACCCCTTGTGATCCCCAATTTCGACAAGGATGAAAGTGCGCTCGGTTATTACAAGAACCATGAGGGGATAAAATCTTTTCTGGGCTACCCCACGGAAGGAAACGGCGTTATCGTTGTGGATAGCAAAAAGAAGTACGTGTTCACCGACAAAGAAAAGAAGATCCTCAAGTCGTTCGCATTGATGATCGAGGAGGAACTTGAAAGAACAACGAAATGGCAGGACAGAGAAGATGTCCTCGAAGAGCTCTCCACAGAGAAACGCATTCTGGATTTTTTCAGTCAACTGAATCAATCGAAGATATCGGTGCCGGAGGTGTTAAGCGAGGCGCTCCACATTTCCGGAGGCGACTTCGGTTTTATCGGTGTGGAGAAACGGGGAAAATTGAACATCCAGGATGTGGCCGGCGCGGGAAATTACGAAGAAATCCGAAAAGAATGTCATCCTACCGAGAGCATCGCGTCTTTCGTCATGGAAGGGGGAAGAGAAATGCTTCTACCCTTAAACAGCGGGTATTTGAGGGAGAAGCCGCTCTTTTTCCCCGGGGAACCACTCAAGGCCCGGCAGTTCTTCGGCTTTCCGCTCGTGGCCGACGATGTTGCCTTCGGGGTGGTCGGTTTTGTCGCACTGTACGACACCCAACTGAAAGAAAACGCCATCGGGGTCCTGAGAAACGTCTCATCCCTGCTCGCACTTTATTACACGTCTCTATGGATGAAGGAACATCTCGAGCGGCTCAAAGATTTCGACCCGGTGACGGGGGCGCTGCAGTTCAGCGTCTTTCTCGCGCTCCTTGAAAAAATGATAAAGAGAGACGACAGATTCTCTCTCATATCGGTGAAACTCGACGATCTTACGGCCTGTAACAGGGCAATGGGCGTCGAATTTACCGATAACCTCTTGCGAAAAGTACTCCAGGTGGTTAAATACTGCACCGGAAGTAAGTCCTTTGTGACGCGAAAGAGCGGGGGCCATTTTTATGTAGCTGTTAAAGGAAATGAAACATTTGAGACGAGAAATATGTTAAAATTCCTTCATCACGCAATCAGCAAGAGCCTTTCCGAAGAAAAACTTTCGGACATGGGCAACAAGGTGGAAATAGCAGTGGCGAACTTCCCGGACGACACCCGCGATCTCTGGAAACTCTTTGACAAACAGAAAGAAACGAAATTCAGGAAAATCATCGACTGAGGAGGATGTGGCAATGAATCTATTCAGGGAATTGTTTGGATTGTTTTCCACGCACCTTGCCATGGACCTTGGGACCGCGAACACGCTCATCTACATGAAGGGTGAGGGAATCGTTCTCAATCAGCCCTCGGTCGTTGCCATAGATAACAATTCGGGCAGAGTCATCGCCGTGGGTAAAGAAGCCAAAGAGTATATAGGGAGGACACCGCCCAATATCAGCGCCATCAGGCCCTTGAAAGACGGGGTAATAGCAGATTTCGATGTGGCAAAAGCCATGATCAAATACTTTCTCAAGGTGGTGAGCACCGAGCGGAAAGTGTCCAAACCGAAAATGGTGGTAGGCGTACCTTCAGGGATCACCCAGGTAGAAAAGAAGGCGGTTATCGACGCATGTTTCCAGGTTGGCATCCGCGATGTTTTTCTTATCGAGGAACCTATGGCTGCGGCCCTCGGGGCCGGTATGCCCATAGATCTCCCCAGAGGGAACATGGTCGTGGATATAGGCGGAGGGACAACAGAGGTCGCCATCTTAAGCCTCTCCGCGGTCGCATACAGCGAGTCACTTCGCGTGGCCGGAGATGAGCTCGATGAGGCCATAGTGCGCTACCTTCAGAAAAAACACCAACTCGCCATCGGCGTGATCGCCGCCGAAAAAATTAAAATAGAGGGCGCCTCGGCCTTTCCCATCGATTCCCTGAGCGATAGCATCAATGTAGTGGGGAAAGACCTCCTCACGAGCATACCCAAAAGCATGAAGATACCCAAAGAAGAAGTCAGGGAAGCTATTGAAGAACCGGTTGCGGCGATTATCGATGCCATACGGCGGGCACTGGAGAAACTTCCCCCCGAATTTGTGGCGGATCTCAATGAAACCGGTATGGTCTTAACCGGCGGCGGCGCACTCCTCAAAGGCCTTGAGCATCGCATCGAGAACGAGACGGGTATTACCGTGATCGTTGCAGACGATCCACTCTCATCGGTCACCTTAGGATGCGGCAGGGCGCTCGAAGACCTGGAAAAATACAAGAAAGTCTTTATCAATTAGGTATGACTCACGTGCCATTGCCCCCGCAGACGGGACGTGTAAGCCGCGCCCGGTGCTCCCCGATAAAAGGCTTGACTTCGCAGAACGGCTACGATATAAAACCTATATGTATACGGATATACATAGGGAATCTTCAGCACGATACACGGGTTAAATTGCCGTGTACCTGGCCACGCAGGGTCTTTAGGTTTATCCAAGTATGTACGGACACGAAAAATGCAACAAAACGAGATCGAACGACATCAGGTCACAATAATAGCCCACATACAATGTAAGGAGGAGAGAAGATGAAAAAAGTGAGAAATCTGGTTTTTCTTTTGATGGCCCTATCCCTTGTTTTCTGTGCCCTGCCATCTTTCACGTCAGCCCAGCAAGGCAAGGTCATCGAACTGACCTACGGATCGCCCTGGCCGGCGGAAATGACCTTCAGCAATGCAGACAGGGCCTGGATCGCAAAAATAGAGAAAGAGACCAACGGACGGGTGCACATTAAACCCTATTTCGGCGGACAGATCATATCTCCGCAGGGCGGCGGCATTGAAGAGCTGACCCAGGGAGTAGCCGACATCGGCTTTATCCTTCCCAATTATTCCAAGTCCGGATTCGCTATTTGCAAGGGCATGAGCCTCATGATGTACGGCGCCAATCAGGTAACGGGACGCCGTGTCTTCAAAGAACTTTTGACCAAGTTTCCCGAAATTGAAGGGGAATACAAGGGCATGAAAGTCCTCGCCTGGAGCTCCGGCGCGTCTTTTGACATCCTTTCCAAGAAACCGATCCGCAAATTCGCCGACATGAAAGGCACACGGTTCAAAACCTCCGGCGACTACGCTGAAATCATCAAAGAATTCGGAGCCGAGGGCGTAAACTCACCCATGTCCGAAGTGTACGTAATGTTGCAGAAAGGAATCATGGACGGCGTGCTTGTCTCTCCGGAAGGGCTCAAAACCATGCATCTCGCCGAAGTCTGCAAGTACATGACCATGACCGGTATCTACCGCGTCCATACAGCGAGCAGGGCCATGAACCTTGCCTCATGGAACAAGCTTCCGCCCGACATCAAGAAAGTCTTTGAGGACAACATAGAGTTCTGGGGACTCGCCACCGACAAAGAGTTTGAAAAGACCGACCAGGAAGGTCTGGCTTTCGGGAAGTCACTCGGCCTTGAGTTCATACCCATGCCAAAAGACGAAATGGCGAAGCTCTATGCGGTCATGAAGGACAAGGCCACAAAGGAAGCTCAGGCGCTCGATGCCAAAGGTATGCCTGGCACAAAGATATTCAACGAAGGGCAGCGTCTCATCCAGCAGTACAGTAAGTAAACTTATAACGGAAATAAGAGACGACGGATTGCGACTAGAAAATATATCGCAATCCGTCGTCCTGTTGTGAAGAGCACCGGCGCTTCGCAGCACTCATCGATTCAGGCTTTTATCCTCGCCTCGCACATCCATAAGAACGCGCAACACGCTTAAGAAGCGCCGACCAAGACCTCGTCGCCTTTCACCTTAAATGAGCTTTCCACTCCGGCCACTCTTCCAATCTCTTCCACGTACTTTACCACCTCGGTAAATCTTGGGTCTTTAGCCGTTAAAATCTCCGGCTCCCCGATCTTGGAAAGATACACGGGAAGGAACGAGACGCGCTTGATACCTTTTTCGGAGATGACGCACTTAACCACCATGCTTTTCATAGTATCGGGCGGCATGGGGTAGTCCCTATCCTTGCCCCAGTTGGGATTGAGATTCATGATCTCCTTGTGCTGGCGGGTTTCCCACAGATCGCCTTGAGCGAAAGCAAAGGGCAACTCCAGTGCAAAATTCGACAGGCTGTGGAAAATCACCCTGCCTTTGTAAACCTCTATACCCTTCAAAATATGGGGATGGTGACCAACGATCAGATCGGCGCCCGCATCGATGGCGGCATGGCCCAATTCCCGCTCGTAATCGGCTATCTCGGCAGGAATAAAGTGAATACCCCAATGCATGGACACGATGACCGTGTCCGCCTCCGCCTTGGCGCGCGCGATATCGGCGATCATTCGCGCCGCGTCTTCTTTATGAGGAAAGGTATGTATCCTCGAAGGCGTACCCGGCTGATCGTGTTCTATCTGTTCATAGATCGTCCACGCCCGAAGCGGCACACACCCGGGTCTCGTCTCTTCAGCCCAGTACCCGTGAGGCAGGACCGAGTTATATGCAAGAAAAGCGATCTTGTGGCCGCCACACTCCCTTACTACCGGTCTTCGGGCGCGCTCTATGTCCGCTCCTGCTCCCACCACTGAAAGACCTTCGCGTTCAAGCACATCGAGTGTGTCGAAAAAGGCCTCCCGTCCCCAGTCCATGCAATGATTACTGGCGAAAGAGACCACCTGAAAACCGGCCTCCTTAATGGCTTTTGCATTCTGAGGGTGGGCGCGCATAGGAAGTCTCGCCTGCGGCAGGGCAACTCCACGGGTGGAGAAATTAGTCTCAAGCTGGCAGAAGGCCACATCCGCCTTGAGGATGTGTTGTGTGACATTGCGGAAAATTGAGGCAGGATCGGGCCGGTTCGGCCCCACATCTCCAGTGGCGCAAACAATTATTTCTTTCATCTTAATCAACCTCTCCTTTGTGATGGAATATTTGACGAGTTCACTTCATAAATTGAGAAACGTGGTTCGTCAACATGTCCTTACCGGAGGATTATAACAGGCCAACCGCAAAGGCCGTTTCATCCTCTCAATTGTATGTAGAAGCAATATACCTGTCAAGATAATTGTCTCTCATGGCGCGTGAAGCCCGGCTCACGCTTAATCGGAGGTTTACGTGTCGTCTCTCACGCGGAGATACCAGTTGAAAAGCCGGGCTGCGAACAAAAATCATTGCCAATTTCTCGAATAATTCATATAGTTATAGTGCACATCAAGAGCAAGTACAGACAGATTTGTCGGAGGAGATGGCGTCATCATGGATTTCGATATAAACGAACTCAAGGTCTTGTATCTTCTCAAGAACGTGGGTCTGGACTCGATTAAGGGGTTGCTCGAATCGTGTTCGATGAGGACGCTTGAGCCCGAAGAGGTGCTCATTACGCCGAATGAGCTCAACAAGACGGTCTATTTTGTTTTAAGCGGTACCCTGCGGATTCATCTTAATACCCTCGACAACCAGTCCATAACCACCGTGGGCCCGGGTGAGAGCGTGGGCGAGATATCCGTTATCGACAATCAGCCGACCTCGGCATATGTGGTTGCGCAGAGCGCGTGTAGACTTCTCGTTATGGATGAAGATATCCTCTGGTCATTGATCCAGGCATCCCATGCAGCAGCCTGCAACCTCCTGTTCGTTCTGGCCAAACGGTTGCGACATACCGATTCGATCATCGTTGAAGGTGTACAGCTCGGACAGGATTTCCAGCATTACGGGAGCGTGGATGCGCTTACGGGTCTCCACAACCGCTACTGGTTCGACGTTATGTTCAAGCGCCAGTTCCTGCGTTCATCGATCAGTGAAAGGCCTTTTTCCGTGATCATGGCCGACGTCGATGATTTCAAAAAATTGAACGACAGGCACGGCCATCTCGTTGGTGACAGGGTCCTCTACGAGGTCGCCCACGTGATGAACAAGAATGTCCGCCCCGCTGAAATGGTTGCCCGATACGGA
>DATKMQ010000106.1 GCA_035541755.1 Syntrophorhabdaceae bacterium | reverse complement strand
CTGCCGGACCACTATCGGGCGGACTACCTCATTATTAATGTGCTGCGGTCGACCCCCATTGAGAATCACGAGATCATCGATCATCTTGCGGTGGATGACGTGAGGACGATCGTGAACCGGGTCAGGCCCCGGGCGGCGATTCTTACGCATTTCGGTTTCAAGATGGTTGAGGAAGGGCCCGAGCGCATTGCAGAGCGTTTGAGCGATGAGACGGGTATACGCGTTATAGCAGCGTATGACGGCATGAAGTGGGAGTTCTGAGAAAATCCAACCCTGTGTTTTTGTGTTCGGGCCACGGCCTGATCGGGAAAGCGCCTCTCAAGAGTTCTGCCGCGCCGCGCGACCTCCAACATACATACAGTATAGTTTCCGGTCAACGCGACACGTCAGCCCATCGCATATTCATCTTTCCACTCCAGGCCGTGGTCCTATCCACACCGGAATTTCCAGTAGAGGCCGGAAATTCCGGTATCGTCGAGGAGTATACAATTCGTTTGCGCTTCGCTGAAACCGGGACCTCAAACGCTAATTGACGAGCACGAGTATGCAATTCGCTCTTGTTTCGCTGAAACTGCGACCAGAAATTTCTAATCGGCGAGGTGCAGTACACAATTCGTTTGCGCTTCGCTGAAACCACAATACCTTAAGCTCTAAGGGACGAGGGGGAAGGTGAGTTTGAAGGTGCTACCCTCGCCAGGCCTGGTATCGATCTCGATAGTGCCGCCATTTGCCTCCACGAGTCTTTTGCTGAGTGAGAGACCGAGGCCCGTTCCTTCGCCCTTGGGTTTTGTAGTAAAAAAAGGCTCGAAGATTTTATCGAGAATCTCCGGACGTATGCCTTCGCCTTCATCACGTATCGCAATATAGCCGCGACGGTCCTCAATGCCTGACTTGATGGAGATTGTGCCGCCATGCGGCATGGCAGCCGCCGCGTTATTCATGAGATTGACTAATGTCTGCTGGATATGGATCCTGTCAATATCGACATAGGCAGGCTTTTTTTGCTTCTCTACGCTTACGGCCACGTTCTTGAAACGTGTGAGATGGTGTTCCATAAAGAGGACCGTATCGTCGACGAGACGGGCAAGCTCCAGACGTTCTTTCTTCGGTTCATCCATTCTAGAGAAATTGAGAAGCTTGGCCAGCACGTTGGTGAGCCTGCCGGCTTCCTCATCGATGAGCTTTGCATATTCGTTGATTCTCACCGTATCTTTTGTCTTTCTTATCCTCTTGGCGAAGCCCTGTATTGATATGAGCGGGTTCTTGATTTCGTGGGCGATGGAGCCTGCGAGCTCACCTAAAGCGGAAAGTTTGTTCGCCCTTACGAGTTCCGCTTCAAAACCCTTGATTCTCTCGTCCTTGCTGCGCAGGGATTTAAGCTTCTCATTGAGCACTTCATAGATCGTATCGAGTTCCTTGATGTTCGCTTCAAGCAGGGTGTTGCGCGCTTTCGAGATACCCCTCTCTTCTTCGAGCGTTACCTCAAGCTCTCGCAGTCTGGTTTCGTAAGGGTTCTTTTTATGGGCCATGTTCTGTCAGTAGAGAAATATCTCGAACTCGCAGTAATTAAACCCCACGGACCAGCTTTTGGTCTGCCTGGATTTTGCCTTCTTTTCGTATATGGTCTCGATAAGGCCCGCAATAATGCCGCTTTCCATATCGCAAAACATCTCTCCGGTATAGGCGAAACCGGCGCAGGTGATACACTCGTAGAGCTTTACGGTCAGATGGTCTTCGTCAACAATTTGGACTTCCGGTATGCCCACTTTGAGCTCCATTATCTTTGCCCTAAAATCTTCGAGGTCTTTGGCGCCGATCAAATTTCCCACCTGCTTGCCGACCATGTACAGTGTCGCGCCTGAAGTCTCCCCGAGAATCTGCCTCATGCCAATGATTCTGAGAATTCTGAAGAGAAGCAAAGGAACGTCCTGCCCGAGTTTGGGTCTCAAAATAGTCTTTATATCGTCGATCGAATACTCTTTCATGTGATGACCCCTTGGATATAATTTACGGCGTCTTCTTTTTGAGAATCTTCACCATCTGCGCATGGATCAGTCCGTTTGTGGCGATAACATCATTTTTGTAAATGTCGAATCTGCCGCCGCGCAGATTGGTGATGCGCCCCCCGGCTTCACGGACGATGAGCGCCCCTGCGGCCATGTCCCATGAATTGAGTTTCAATTCCCAGTATCCGTCAAATCTCCCGGCGGCCACATAGCTCAAATTGAGCGCCGCGGAGCCGTCCCTTCTCACCGCCTGCGCGTGGTACAGAAAATTGATAAAATGGTCGATGTTGTTGTCCTTGCTTGTCACGATGTCGTAGGGAAAACCGGTGCTTAAGAGAGAGTTCTTGAGGGTTCGTATGCCCGATACGTTAAGCCGTCTGCCGTTGAGATACGCCCCGCGTCCTTTTCGGCCGGTGAAGAGTTCCTTGAAGATCGGGTTATAGACCACGCCGAGCACAACTTCTCCCTTCACCTCGTAGGCGATTGAAGTACAAAAGAACGGATAGCCGTGCGCATAGTTCGTGGTGCCGTCAAGGGGATCGACGATCCACCTGTTCTGTGTCCCGTCAAAACGATTCGATTTTTCCTCGCTGATGATATGGTCCTGGGGAAAGCTTTGGCGTATGAGCTTTATGATACGCTCCTGACAGGCGAAATCCACGTCCGTTACGAGATTGATTTCCCCTTTGTGGTGTATCTCAAAATGTTTCTCATAATTCTTGCGTTGAATCTTCCCCGATTCGCGGGCACAGTGAACGGCAAATTCGAGCAGATGATCCATGACCTTCATTCTAATAATATACTCCGCCATTTTCAAGCGTTGATTGCAGCGCGCTCGCCTCAGTCGGGGTGAGGCTATCCGCATATTGTAGTCTATTTAACTCATTGATATCATATTATTACTAGTCGTTGCAGTCTTCTCCAGCCACCTAAGTGGACGTCACATTAGGCATTGCGGCTTTACCTACAAAGTCGCACAATGAGTGGTTTCACAAAAGCAATTATTACCGACTGAAAGAGAGTAACGGAAGAGTTAAGCGCCGCGACGGTTTATGCCGCTTCCGCTGCAACGATATGTTAGGCCCTCTCGTTTGGATGGGGCTCCCTACTCATCGTTACGGTATCTGTGTCGCAGTCTCTGAATATGCTCAATATCGGTTTCCTTTGTAATTGAAAGACGGGCCGTCTCCAGGCGGCCCACACAGAAGTGGACACGATCGATTGACATTACCTTCGTTGTAAGACTCTCAAGATGGTCAAGGAACCCGTCTAATGAGAACACCCCGTCTGGGATGGTCGTTTTGAACTTTGCATTCCCGGCAAAGACAACGACTGGGCGAATGGCGTCAGCAGGTAAAAACTCTAAAAGCTCCTGAATGGCACGAACATGTTTGTAATTCTGGCGTATAGGGTTCTGGAATCTGAACTTAGCGCGATATAGCACCTGTGTCCAATAGCGGTCATTTGGGCCGGCGAAGATCCAGCCCTTGTAGTCTTTGGTCTCAATAACAAATACCCCGAACCGGGAAACCAACACGTGGTCGATTTGAGTGGTTTCATCCCTCAGGCGAAGCGTTATATGGTTGAGGAGATGATAGTCCGGTGGAATAAACCTCATTTTCAACGCGCGGGACAGCCTTACCTCACCTCGGTTCTGAAAGGCGTGCGTTCGATAACGGCTATAATATAGGCCAAGAACAAAGCCGATGGATAATGCCACCACTGCAACGGTAAGTTCATTCATTCCATCAAGGCCTAACTACTTCTTTTATACTCATTATACATTTTCTCCGATTGTACACCCGACACCCGTAGAGAATCAACAAAAAGAGGTCAAAAAGCCCGTCTTGGAGAAGTCTCGCTGCGTATAATACGAAATAGGCCTTGGATGTACTCACCAAGTTTAATTAGGCGGTTCTGTTATCCGCCGGGCTTGAAGGTCATCGCGTTCGCTCAGACTCATCATTGCCAACAAAAAGTCGGTAAGGGCTATGAAGGGGCTTAATCACGGGCTTCAGGAAGAAAGCAGTCCTGTTATATATGTCTACCGGTATCGGCACAATGTTTATTCATAACCTTTGTGAAGGGTACCGGCAGTTCATGGCCGGCTGGATCAGATGGTTATGATATTTATAAATTCCTTTATAACAGTAGCCGAAGCTTCTGGCTCAGCTTGAAAAATAAAATGCGGTGCTTCTACCTTGTATATCCTGAGGTCAGGTATTACTTGGGTAAACTCATGGACAGACGATGGTGGAATGACTCGATCTCTGGTGGCCTGTAAATAGCAGCATGGGGTAGATAGGTTTGGAAGCCAACGGCGGACATCGATGTCGGCTAACATTTTCATTCTATGAGCCAGAACTTTTGCTGGCACCTTTGTCTTTATGCGTTGCCACAGAGGGAAAAGAGCATCTACGTCGTTACGGTTACCAAGAACAAACCGCAATATTATTCGTTGAAATGGAAGATTGGAAATTCTTTCAAGAGGCATATAGCGTAGCATCTTCAGCATTCCTTGCCGTGGAGCAACAGCAAATGTTGCACAGAGGACAAGCCCTTTGGTCTTTAGTCTGCCCGTCCCGATTAAGAAAACAGCTATCGGGCCCGAAAAGGATTCGGCCACGACAATATCCTGATACCCCTGGATTTGCTCATTCGCACTGGAAACAAGCTCCTCAAACGACAATAATCTATCATAAGGGTAT
>DATKMQ010000105.1 GCA_035541755.1 Syntrophorhabdaceae bacterium | reverse complement strand
CCGGCCAGGTATTCGGTAGTTACTTGAATTACAACTACGGGGGCTCCTCGACCTGGAACTTCCCTACCATTACGAACCTGAACGTCAACGACCCCACATACAACAGGACTCCTTCTTCCGTACCCATCCCTCCGGCGGTATATCTGTTCTTTGCCGGACTCTTAAGTCTCATCGGGCTGCGAAAGAAATTAAAAGAATAGACAGGCTCCCATAATACCCCCCACACAGGCAGGGCTTAAAACCCTGCCTTTCTTTTTCGTCGGTATACCCACTTTATCTGCCGGTAAATTTCTCCCATTCACCCCTCCCCTTGAGCACATCGCGAAAGACCTCCAGGGCCTTGTTGACAAGCGGCATGCCTCCGTACGGGGCTAATTGGAAAAAGACCTCTGCGAGCTTCTTCGGGTCGCAACCCACGTTGAGGGCGGCGTTCACATGGAGCTTCAGCTCATCGGAGGCGCCAAGCGCGGCGAGCATTGCGCAGGCGGCCATTTGCCTCTCCGGAAGAGTGAGAACGGTCCTCGAATAGAGGTTTCCCGTAATGAACATGGAGAGATCGTTCGCGAGATCGCGGTCGAATTCTTTCCACATGAGATACGGCGGGTCGATCTTTATTCCGCCCGTCCACAATTTCTTTGCTGTTTCCTGTGTTCTCTTCTTAACATCTTCGTCCACGTTGACCTCCTCTCTAGTTTTGCAAGTTTTTATCACGTGCACTTCTCCACGGTCAATAAATTAAGAGGCCGTGGGCAAACTCAACGGCCATCTTTCTTTTGCCGGATAAAGGTGCTATAAATAGATATATCGAATGAATTCATTTGTGAGAAGGAGGTTTCATGAAACGATTGTGCGTGTTTGTCGTCCTCTGTCTTGCCGTGATGAGCGTCTCCGGATGCGGCTACAACACGATGCAGAAGAACGAGGAGGCAGTGAAGGCAGCCTGGGGCGATGTGGAGGCTACATATCAGAGAAGGAATGACCTTGTCCCGAATCTCGTAGAGGTTGTTAAGGCGTACGCTAAATATGAAGGCGACACGCTCAAGGCGGTGACCGAGGCGCGAGCAAAGGTCGGGAGCATACAGGTCTCAAAGGACATGATCGGCAATCCGCAGGCAATGGCGCAGTTTGAGCAGGCCCAAACGTCCATGTCGGGCGCCCTGTCAAGACTCATGGTCGTTGTGGAGAAATATCCCAACCTCAAGGCAAATCAGAATTTTATCGATCTCCAGCACCAGCTCGAGGGTACGGAGAACAGGATAAACGTGGCCAGAACCCGCTACAACAGGTCGGTTCAGGAATTCAACACATCTATCAGGATATTCCCAAACAGTCTCACGAACAGCCTGTTCCTGCATCTTCAACCCAAAGAAGCGTTCAAGGCCGAGCCCGGCGCAGAAAAAGCGCCCACGGTCAAATTTTAGGTTGATACGCAACAAGGAAACATGATGCAACAAGAAGTGAGACGCAAAAATATTCGCTATATCAGGCTTGTTCTGTTGATCCTCGCGTTATACCCTCTGTGGTTCGCGCTTGACTGCCAGGCAATCGAAGTACCTCAGCTCACCTCACGCGTCAACGACTATGCCAACATGATGTCGCCCTCCGCGCGGGCCCGGATAGAATCGGAGCTTGCCGCCCTTGAGCAGTCCGATTCGACGCAGATCGTGATTCTCACCATACCTTCTCTTGAGGGCGAGGTCATGGAGGAATTCTCGATCAGGGTGGCCGAAGCCTGGAAGATAGGACAAAAAGAAAAAGACAACGGGGTAATCCTTATCGTGGCCGCGAAAGAGAAGAGAATACGTATTGAAGTCGGCCGTGGCCTTGAAGGCAAGCTCACGGATCTGGCATCGGGGCAAATCATTGACCTCGTCATGAAACCCCGGTTCAGGAACAACGACTTCGACGGCGGGTTCACGGCAGCAACTCAGGCGCTTATCGAGGTGACACGGGGAGAATACAGGGCCGACGAAACCCGTGCACCGGTAAGAAGGGCTCGTGGCACACCTCTTCCCGTCTTCATCATGTTTGCTGCCATCGGCCTTATCGCCATCGGAAGGATTTCCCGCATTCTCGGAGGCGCGGCAGGGGCCATCGGATTCTCCTTAATCGGGCTCTTCATGGGGTTCCCCCTTCTCGTAATCGGCTTGATCGGCGTCCTGGGGCTTGCCGCGGGGATATTTCTTCCACTCTTCTTCGGCGGTCTCGGCGGGGGAGGGTTCTGGCCCGGCGGGTTTGGTGGGTTTGGAGGGTTTGGCGGGGGAGATGATGAAGGCGGCGGGTTTGGAGGTTTTGGCGGCGGTGGAGGCGATTTCGGAGGCGGTGGCGCCTCGGGAGACTGGTGATGATCGATCATCCGAAGGCTGAAAAATTCTTCACAGACGCAGAAAAACAGGCGATTAAGCAGGCTACCGACAGCGCGGAATCATGCACCATGGGCCAGATCGCCGTCATGATCGTGGATCAAAGCAGCGACTATCATGAAGCACAGATCCTCGGAGGGGTAATTCTCGGGAGCTTTGTGGCTCTCATTCTCACGACCCTGTGGTTTCATGATTCGATCTGGTGGTATATCCCCTTTTCGTGCGCGCTCTTTTTCCCGGCTTCACTTCTCTTCAAGAAGTCCCATGCTCTCAAGATCCACTGTATCGGAAACAAAAGAAAGGAAAGGGCGGTAAAGGAAAGAGCACTTAAGGCGTTTTATGAAAAAGGACTCTACAAGACGCAACACAACACGGGCGTGCTCTTCTTTATCTCACTTCTAGAGCGCAAGGTCTGGGTGCTCGCGGACAAAGGCATCCATGAGAAGATCAAGCAGGTGACCCTCAACAAATTCGCCCGGCACGTGGCGCAGGGTATCAGGGCGAGGCGGTCATCTCAGGCCCTTATCGAAGCGATCGCCGAGGCCGGCACTTTGCTCGCAGAACATTATCCGCGTGAAGCCGGATGTACGGTGCAACTGCCTGATACGATTATATACGAAAACAGAACAGAATCCGATTGATGCCTTCTCTCTTGACGCAAGGATTGGGTGGCACGCTCATCGTTTGCACATTGCGCGGGGCGCTGTGAGCTAAACCCATCTCAGAATTGGCCGAAAAGGTCGCCGAAGTTGACGCCGCAGATAACGGAGTCCTTGTATTTCTCGCGGATCGATTCTCTCGCATTAGTAAGATCGCGTGATTTGACCCCGTTTTCAATAGAACAGTAGGCCTCCACATAGGCGGCCAAATCATCGATGGTCTTTATGGCTGCACCGTCCCGGGGGTTGAATATATCATCGTTGAATTTCTCGGATATGGTTTCGGAATCCGTGTTCACTGTTTGTCCTGCCTTTGTGATGATCGTCGCGAATTCGTCCTCGGTGAACATGCGCATCTGACCGTGCCACTGGGTAGGGATGAGGTTCAGGACTTCTTTTTCCATCAATTCCTTTTCATACGCCTTAATGAGAGAGTCGAGCCCCTCGATGGAACGTTTTACCGGTGAGATGATGTCTCTCGTAAGGACCTCGGGCAGATCGTGGAACAGTCCGGTGAAATAATTATTAAAACACCTTCTCGGAGCCGCCCCGATGCCGAGCGAAAACAGATAGGAAAGGATGGCCACGATGAGCATATGGCCGAGCACCGATGTACGGGGAATCATATTGATATGGCTCCAGCGGTACTGGAACCTGAGTTGCCCGCAGAGGTCGATGAAGTTCCGGTACTTCTCGTAGAGGGCAAGTTGCTGAATACCGGCAAGGTCGTAGTAGCGCTCCTGTCTCTCTTGCAGGAACCCTTTGATTGCGGGGATCTCATACCCGTTCGGATTGGCCCGCTCAATGATGGCGAACTCCCACCGCGTGGCATAGAAGTGAGCCGCATTGATAATACGTTTGTTGATCGTGTTGTCGCTTGTTGTGAAGTAGCGTTGAAAGCGCTCGAAAAAACCAGCGCCGAGCGGCGCCACGATGGGTTCAAGTTTCTTGAAGACCCACTGGTTTAGCTTTTTATACTTGTTTTTGTCTTCCTTGATACGGTTGAATATCTGAGGCTTCAAATCGGTAATGACGAGTCTTTCCAGGAACTCGAAGAGTCCTCCTTCAATGACCTCGCTCCAGTTGAACCCCTCGGTTTGCTCTTCGAACCTTCCGAGAAAATAAGCGATGGTCATCTTGTGGGCCTGTTTATCCAACTCCTTCAGTTCCACAGGCCGGATCTTGTCGTTCCACCTTTGCATAGCGGCGGCGCCGAAGATTTCCAGGATAAAAGGTCTTTCGATCATTATGAGGCCCGGTCTTTTCGCGGATGCGTCTGCTTGAGAGGACTCCGATGTCTCTCCTTCACGCCTGTCCTCGGTTTTTTTGTCCCTCGCCGGGACACGAGGGAGACTTTTGTCTTTTCCGTCCGGTGAGCCGCTTCCCTCGGGACCTGCACATTCTCTTCTTTTGACTCGACGCCGATAAAGGTCCCGCATTTTATGCAGGCTTCCCCCTGGTTCTGGATATTTCCGCATCCCGGACAGAAGACGAGGTTTGAGATGTTATCGAATCCCATATTTACTCCGGTCCCTCATTCAATGGAGCACGCGGCGATGATACCATATCATGGTGCCATTGACGTTTTAGCATACTTGGTGCACTTGAAGCAAAATAAAAAGTGGATATTGCCGCTTAACAGGCGGCACCTTGGGGCCGGGGGCCGCTATTCATTTACTGGCCGTCCTCCTCCGCATCAACGCGTTTTACCCGTTCAAGCGCTCAGGAACAGGAAGAGAACTCAGTCGCCGAAAATAGAATAGGTGCTTGGCACAGGGTCAGGTCATTAAAATGCAAACGTGAAGCTGCCCGACGCAGCCCCACGTTTGCCATCCAATTTCGCACTGCTGATGGTGCGCTATAGCCTTTCAGGCCTTCACTATTTCAAATGAAAGCTGACCGTCATCGTACTTGCAGGGGCGGACGGTCACATCCATACCCACGGAAATTTCTTCCGGTTTCAATTCTTTGGTAAGACGCGCGAACAGTTTGATTCCCCCTGTGAAGTCAACCACACCCATGGTGTAGGGGGGATCCGCTTCGAAACCGAATGGCGCGTAGTACGCGGTGGTAAATGTTTCAAGCTTGCCCTTCGGAGGCATTTCAAACCATTCCATCTCCTTTGACAGACATTGAGAACAATCGGCCCGCGGTGGGAAAAATTTCGCGCCGCATTTCTTACATACCGTTCCTTCTATTTTTCCTTCTGAAAGCAGATCAACAAACTTTGCTGTCTTTGTGATCCCGGTAAAGCTTTTTCTTCCGAATTTTTCGAATCCCATGGTATCACCTCCCAAAGATGGTTACGTTGCCGTAGAGCCCCACGCCGCCCACGTTGTGGACGAGCCCGATATCCGGATCGCCGGGTACTTGCATAGGACCCGCTTCACCCCTCAGTTGCAGTACGATTGTGCGCATCTGCGATCCGCCCGTGGCGCCGATCGGGTGTCCCTTGGAAAGAAGACCGCCATCCACGTTAACAGGGATCCGGCCTTCCTTATATGTGGCCTTTTCCCGAATAAGCTGTTTGCCTTCGCCCATGGGCGCAAAGCCAAGACCTTCATATGCCATGATCTCCGCAATGGTAAAACAGTCGTGTACTTCGGCAACTTTTATGTTTTTCGCCGTCACGCCGGCCATCTTGTATGCGGCCTCTGCGGCCCTATATCCCACGCTGAGCCCCTTGGAGAAATCGGGTCGTGCAGCCATATTAACCGCCTCCGATGCCGCTCCTATGCCGAGAATCCATACGGGCTTCTTAGAGAACGCCTTTGCCTTCTCCGCGTTTGCGAGAATCACACAGGAACTGCCGTCTGCATTCGCGCAGGCGTCGCCCACCCTGAGAGGCCATGCCACAGCGCCGGCCATTTTGGCGTCGGGGTTCTTCGGATCGAAGTCCGATTCCTTGACACCCTTTCGGTAGACAGCCCTTTCATTGGTCTGGCCGTAGGTGGCCGATTTGATTCTTACCCTCATAAGGTCATCGTGGGTCAGGCCGTTTTTTGCCATGTAGGCCTGCGCGTAGAGCGCGTAATAGGCGGGCATCATCGTGCCGAAGGGGGACTCCCACTGAATGTCTGCGCCCCTGCCCATTCTTTCCTGGGATTCGGCCGAGGTGATTTCTGACATCTTCTGAAATCCCAGCACAACCACCACGTCATGGAGACCTGATTTGATCATGCTGTAGCCCACCCTCACTCCACTGCTGCTTGCGGAGCAGACCGATTCCACATACAGCGTCGGCTGGGGAATAAGACCGAGATACTCGGCCAGCACACCGGCTGGAGACCGCTGTTTGTCATATTCAGGTGCCGAGCAGAATATGGAGGTGCCCACGTCTTTCGCGGTAATCCCTGCGTCCTGCATGGCTTCCCTGAAGGCTTCGAAGGCGAGTTCTCTGATCGAGCCCTCGTAGCCCCGAACGAACGAACTCTGGCCAACGCCAATAACCGCTACATCTTTTGCCATAAATCCCTCCTTCATTATTTTTTTGCACTTTTCGATTTCTGGTACATTGCCACATATTTATTATGTTCATTCATATCTTTAGAAAAGACATGAGTACCGTCATTCTTGGACACGAAGTAGAGATAGTCCACGGGCGCAGGGTAAAGAACCGCCATAATAGAAGTCGTGTCCGGATTACAAATGGGCCCCTTGGGAAACCCCCTGAAGGTGTAAGTGTTATAGGGTGTATAGGTTATCAGGTCCGCCTTCGTAATGGGGCTTCCGAATGCCTTTGTTCCGTAAATGACCGTGGGATCGCTGTCAAATGACATCCCCCTCTGGAGCCTGTTATGAAAGACCGCTGATATGAGCGGCTTCTCTGTGCTCATCTTGGCTTCTTTTTCTATCATTGACGCAAGCGTCAAGGTCTGGTTCACATCGAGGTTCTCTGCCCGCATCCTCTCCCTGACGTCCGCCTTCTCGAAAAATCTGAGCGTCCGTTGCGCGATCTTTTCAATGAATTTATCTGCGTCTATCTCCCTGCTGTAATAGTACGTGTCCGGGGAAAGGTATCCTTCGAGCGAGTCCGCGTTGATGCCCAGGTTTTTAAGGAAGATTCGGTCCCGGCAGAGGCGAAGGAACTCCTGTTTTTCCATGATCCTGTTTTCTGCTATTGCATCGGCCACGGTGTATATATTATATCCCTGAACGATCTTGAGGGTATAAACATTCCTTTCGCTGTGCGCCATCTTCCTCACGATCTGTAAGGTGGACATATCTTTGCTTACTTCGTACTCTCCAGCCTTGAGCTTACCCCCGTAGAGAAGGGAAGCAAGAACGAAAAGGTTAGTCGAGTAGATCATCCCTTCGTCTTTGAGCATGCGCGCTATACCATAAAGACTCGTCCCGCTTTTTACCACGACATTGATACGTGACTCGTCCAAAGCACCCGGGACACTTGCAAAGATAATCGTCTGAAAGACAAGCAGAATGGAAAGCGCAATAACGAGTACCTTCCTATCACCTCTTGCGGGCATCAAGGTATCCTTGAAGTATGATCTGAGAAGCCATCACGTCGAGGAATGGCCGTCTTTTCTTGTGGCTGACTTCTGCCATATCAAATATTCTGTGGGCCTCGTTGGTGGTGAACCGTTCGTCCCAATAGGTCACGTCCACGGGGATATCCTTCCTGATTTCTTCCGCAAAATTCATGACTTCGCGGGCCTTCTTGCCGAGCGCGCCACTTAGGTCCTTGGGAAGACCGACCACGATTTCGCCCACCTCATACTCCTTCACAAGTTCCTTAAGCTCCCCTATGTCGTTCTCGGTGGTAGCGCGCCTATAAACCTTCAACCCCTGGGCTATACTGAAGGTGGGGTCGGATAGGGATATACCTATCTTCTTCTCCCCTACATCAAGACAGAGTATACGCATGGCCTTATTATAGCAAGTTTTTCAACGCTTTAAAAGACAAAAAGAGCATAGAAAAGGCCCTGTGAGCGTGACCTTGGTAAGGAGAAATAGGCGCCTTATCTATGCCGCAGGCGCTTCCTTCGTGTGAAAGAACCGGTCGAATTGACCAGATATCTCGATCAAGACCCGCTTTAATTCTTCGTTTGACAAGGTTGGAAGTTGAAGCATGTTATGCTAAACTACAGCCTGAGGTCTTTACGGGAATTCGGCGAATCTAGCCATCGTAGGGAGGCATGATGATATCGGCAGGCATAGATAGCGGCGCAAAAAACGTAAAAGCGGTCATTATAAAAGACGGCGCGGTTATCGGAAAATCCATAGTGCCTACGGGTATAGACGCAAAAGAGGCCTGCGGCAAGGCCTACGATCAGGCATTAAGCGTTGCCGGACTCACACGGGCTGAGGTCGAGAAAATACTCGCAACCGGCGTAGGCAAGAAGCTCTGCGATTTCGCTCAAGGAGAGGTTACGGAAGTGAGCGCCGACGCACAGGGTGTGAGATTCATGATGCCTCAGGTTCGCACCGTGGTCGATGTGGGCGCGGAGGAAGGCCGGGCGGTCCGAATCAATGAACAGGGCAATGTGGTAGACTTTGCAATCAACGATAAGTGCGCGGCAGGCACCGGTATATTCATAGAGACAATTGCGCGGGCGCTTGAAACGAAAGTTGAAGATATGGCAGCGCTCTCTGAGCAGGCCACAAAAGAGATTATCATGAACGCTCAATGCGCGGTTTTCGCGGAATCGGAACTCGTCTCCCTGATCCACTCTGAGGTAGCCAGGGCGGATATCGTCCGGGCGGTGCTCGCCGCCATCGCAGACAGGACCATATCAATGATGAGAAGGGTAGGCATCGAAAAGGAAGTGGCCCTGATCGGCGGTGTGGCGCTTAACAAGGGTTTCATCAAGGCGATTGAGAGAGAATTGAACATCACAATTGCTGTTCCCACGGATCCGCAGTTTATCGGCGCCATAGGCGCCGCCGTTGCCGCGGCATGATAGGAAGCCGGAGGAATTAAGACATGGCGGAAGAGAGAGAATTCTGGAGGTGGCCCGAATCACGATGGACCAATCCCGAGCTTGATTGGAAGCAGGGTAGATACGTGACGTGCGGCATCGATGTGGGTTCAGTAAGCGCTCAGGGCGTTATCCTGGTCGACGGCGAGCTTTACTGCTACGGCAACATGAGAATAGGCTCGGTGAGTCGCGACAGCGCCATGAATGTCTTCAATAAAACCATCGAGGGCACGGGACTCACCCTGGATGACGTCCACTTCACCGTAGGAACCGGTTACGGCCGCGTGAATGTGCCTTTCAGCAACAGGGCTATAACTGAGATCGCCTGCCACGGCAGGGGCGCAAACTGGATGTACGGCCCCGGTGTCAAAACCGTGCTCGATATGGGGGGACAGGACTGTAAGGCCATAAAGATCGACGATAAAGGTAAAGTGGCGGCTTTTATGATGAACGATAAATGCGCCGCGGGCACAGGCCGCGCGATGGAAGTCTTCGCAGACCTCGTCAGCCTACCCATCGAGGACGTGGGCGATACATCCCTTCGCGTCGAGGAAGAACCCCCACCGGTCAGTTCGACCTGCGTGGTCTTCGCCAAAACCGAGGCCTCTGGGCGGCTTCGTGCCGGCTGGTCCAGGGAAAAGGTGCTTGCTTCGTATTGCTCAGCTATGGCGCACCGGGTCGTCTCACTCCTCGAGAGGGTGACCGTCGAGAGAGAACTGGCT
This sequence comes from Syntrophorhabdaceae bacterium, assembly GCA_035541755.1. Taxonomy (NCBI): domain Bacteria; kingdom Pseudomonadati; phylum Thermodesulfobacteriota; class Syntrophorhabdia; order Syntrophorhabdales; family Syntrophorhabdaceae; species Syntrophorhabdaceae bacterium. Next base: position 1,116 of record DATKMQ010000105.1, on the reverse strand, counting down.
ATTACGGGCGGCATAGCGAAAAACCGGGGCGTGGTGAAGAGGATCTCTTACGAGTTGGGCTTCGATGTACTGGAACCCATGTGGTACAATAAGGCCTATGCCGATAGAGGATTCCCCTTTGACACGCAGATTGCGGGTGCCGTCGGTGCCGCACTCTTTGGAAAGGCCCTCGTAGAGAAGGGGGCGAGCAAATAAGGCCCGCAAAAGGCTTGCGTTGACGAGCAAGCATGGCGGAAAAGAGGGTGTACGAAGCACAGACTTTGCCTCTCACCTCGCCTGCGAAGAACCGTAAACGCACAGTTGACATACGAAATCGAGAAGCTTCTATGCTGAACCAGAAGGACGCCCGAAACAGAGCCCAGATTGTTTATTTCTCCCACGGTGGAGGACCCCTGCCCATTCTCGGAGACCCAAGCCATAAAGCCATGATAGATTTCATGATCAAACTTCCATCACGGCTCGCAAGGCCTGACGCTATCCTTGTTATCAGCGCCCATTGGGAAGAGACCGAGGCAACGCTTCTTTCCGCACCGATGCCCACCATGTTCTATGATTACTATGGTTTCCCTGATGAAGCCTACGCCATCACCTACCGCGCGCCTGGAAGCCCCGATCTCGCGACGCGGATTGCTGCACAACTCACCGAGAATCACATACCCACCCGCCTCGATCCAATGAGGGGATTTGATCACGGTTTATTCATACCGCTCAAACTCATGTATCCTCAAGCAGATATCCCGTGCCTTCAGCTTTCGCTCGTAGGCGGTCTTAATCCCGCAGCTCATATAGCCCTTGGCAGGGCGTTGCGCGGATTAATGCGTGAGAATATTCTGGTTATCGGATCCGGATTTTCGTTCCACAATATGGGTGCGTTCTCCTGGGAGGGAATAGATGCGCCCGATCCGGCCAATGAGGCCTTTCAGAACTGGCTTATTGAGGCATGCACCGGCAGAGTTGGGGCAGAGCGTGAGGCCTTACTCATTGACTGGCAGCGCGCCCCTTCCGCACGCTACTGTCACCCCCGCGAAGAACATCTGCTGCCACTCCACGTGTGTGTCGGCATGGCGGACAAGAGGGCAACCAAGATATTCGATGACCATATCCTCGGTAAGCGCA
>DATKMQ010000104.1 GCA_035541755.1 Syntrophorhabdaceae bacterium | reverse complement strand
TATCGCCGGAGAGTCTCAAAAGATAGGCGCCATAGGGCACAAACATACCTACGAGCGCGAGAGGCATGGCGATAACGCACATAAGCGGCACCAGGATAAGGTTGTGTACGACTGCAAAGGGATTTATGCCGTAAAAGTGGTAAAGGACGATGGGGAGAGTCCCGATCATGGCCGAAAGCGTTATGAGAACGGACGAGAAAGACCATTTCAAGACCGGATGCCATGATCGTGCATAGGGGTACAGGGCTTTGCTAAAAAGGATGATGAAGAACACGCTCATAAATGTGAGTTGAAATGTAGGCATAAAGATGGAATACGGGTATAGTATGAGTATAATCAGTGCGCTCAAGGCAACGGTGTTTTCGATATGCCTCTCTCTCTCGAAATTGATGGCGAGCATGCAGACCGTTATCATGATCGTTGCTCTGATGATTGGTATGCCCGAACCGGCAGTGAGCATGAAGAGGATGGCGAAGGGGATGGACAAGAGCGCGGCATACTTTGTGTCATCACCGCGGAGGCGCACAAAAACCGAAGTCCTCATCAGCATTCTGGCAATAAAAAAGAAAAACGCCGTTACAATGCTGATGTTCGATCCCGATATGGCAAGGATGTGCGATGTTCCCGTTCTCAGAAAGAGCGCCTTAGTGTCCTCATCGAGGCCGGTAGTATCGCCGATGGTCAAGGCCTTGATGATGCCGGAGTGCTGCGCGCCCGAGTTCTCTATGTTTCGGGCAAGGTAATTTCTCCAGGCCTCCACGTAGTTTCGCCCTTGCCTCACAGAGACGATGGCGCCTCGTAATTCGTAGGATATGCCTTCGAGCCTCGTGAGCCACTTCCATGTGACTAAATATGGATTTCTGAAGGTGAGCGAGAGTTCCCTCAAAGACCCGAATATTCTGACTTCATCATTGATTCCCAGATTGTCCGATGTGCGAAATACCACGCTCAAGCCAGACAGGTTATCGGGATAGGCGAGCTTAACGATCTTTGTGTTTGGTGATGATTCTGTGATGATACCGCCATAGACGTCGGTTGCTTCCTTAAGGTGCGGCACCGGGCGATCTTCAGTGATGAGGGCAAGCCGCACCATACCTGCAAAAACAAAACAGACGGCCATGAGAACGAACGAGACTCGATATGTACGGCGCAACGCCAGGGGGATAGCGCAAAGAAAAAGGGTTGAGACAGAAAGAGAGACGAGAATTGGTAAAGGATAGAGGGTCTCGATATAGATGCCCGCAGCAAAGGCGATGACAGAGATCAGGAACACGATATTTGCGCGCCTCTCAGATTAGATCTTGTGATGATTTCCCCTTGTGTCACGTTAAACCACAAAGGGCGCTATAAGTCAATCTTCTCGAACCGATCCGGAGAGAAAGCGCATTGTTCCATTGAGAGGTGTACGAAAATATTGTATAGTTACAGATATTATGAAAAAGATCGTTATCGGCACTGCGGGGCATATAGACCACGGGAAAACGGCCCTCATCAAGGCGCTGACCGGCATCGATTGTGACCGACTGAAAGAGGAAAAAGAGAGAGGTATCACCACGGAACTCGGTTTTGCGCATTACCGTTTCGGGGATGACCTCCTTGTCGGTATAGTTGACGTTCCCGGGCATGAAAAGTTCATACGCCATATGGTGGCGGGTGCCTGGGGCATCGATATGGTGCTCTTCGTGATTGCCGCAGACGAAGGGGTCATGCCGCAGACCCGCGAGCATATGGATATATGCGAAATGCTCGGGATCAAACGGGGGATCGTCGTCATCACAAAGAAAGACCTCGTGGATAATGAAATGGTCGAGCTCGTTCAAGAGGACGTCAAAGAATTCCTCGCCGGCAGGGTACTTGAGAATTCACCGATCATGGTCGTTTCGGCAATGACAAAAGAGAATATTCCCGAACTGAAGGATGCTATCGCCACTCTTGCCGATGAGATTCAAGAAAGGTCCCGGGAAGGCATTTTCAGGCTGCCTGTAGACCGGGTATTTACCATAAAAGGGCTCGGCACCATCGTCACTGGAACCTGCATCTCCGGGTCGCTCAAAGTCGGCGAAGAAGTGGACATCTATCCGTTGTCCAAAAGAACAAAGGTAAAGAACATACAGGCCTATCACGAAGACACGGAAGAAATCATTGCAGGTCAGAGGGTGGCCCTTAATCTTCAGGGCATCGAAAAGAGCGAGATTGCGCGGGGTGTTATCATCGGAAAGCCAGGCACGCTCATATTTACTCACAGGATTGACGCCACACTCAAGTATCTGAAACTCCCCTACAAGCCGATCAAAAACGATACGGTGATGCGGTTCCATATCGCGACCACCCAGGAAGAAGCGAGACTCGTTGTACTCGGCAAGGATGCTATAGAACCGGGCGAGGAGCTCTTTGTACAATTTGTCTTCAAGAACCCGCTTGTGGCGCTGCCCGGAGACAACTTCATTCTGAGGGGTTCGTACGCCATCCAGACTATCGGAGGAGGAAGGGTACTCGACATTATGCCGCCCAAGCACAAAAGAAAGGCGGCGGACCTTGAGCGTATTTACGATGTGCTGACCCACGGGGATGACCTTGAAAAGACCCGATACCATGTCCGGAAAGGAGGTTTTGAAGGCGTCCATGAGGAGACGCTCTGTATTCTCATGGGAAAAGACCGCTCGTACGCTGCGGCGCTCACCGGACAGCTCGAACGACTCGGAAGAGTAAAATCCGTTGGAAAGATAACCGTTGATATGGAAGCTTTCGAAGCCTATAAGAAGACCCTTACGTCTATTATCACCTCCTTCTTTGAGAAGAACCCTCTTAAAGCGGGCATGTCCAAGGAAGAACTGAGAACGAGGCTCCCTAGGGTCGAACCGAGCATCTTCCAGAAGGCCCTGGAGGAGAGCATCAGCGCGAATCTTGTTGAGGTGGAAAAGGACAAGGTAAAGGTAAAGAGCCCCGGGGAGAAAATCGACAAGAGCCTGGAACAAACAGAAAGCGGCGTGCTAAAAGTACTCTTCGGGCATTGGTTGACCCCGCCCGGCCTCAAAGAATTGGCTTATGAGACAGGGAGAAACGAGCGGGAGCTCAAGGACATCCTCGGTAAACTCAACTTTCAGGGCAGAGTGGTTAAATTGAAGTCAGATATGTATTTCCATCGCGACGCCATTGAGGACTTGAAGCAGAAGGCGATCTCCTATCTTACGGCGAAGAAAGAGATGACCCCTTCAGATTTTAAATCGGTGGTCGATATATCCCGGAAATACATGATTCCGCTTCTCGAATATCTGGACGAAATCAAACTCACGATCAGGTCGGGGGATAAGCGAATCCTGCGCAACTGATAGCGGGGCACTGGCTTTCTGTCCTGCCCGGACGTGTACGTTTCTTGACGTACCTTTGGGGGTAGAGGTGAAAAAAGAAATCTCAAAGCGATCGGGTCTTTTCCTCTCTATTCTGCTGTCCCTGATTTTTGTGTCCTCGCCCTTAGCGCACGCCCAGGGGCAGAAGAATTTTCTCTGGCTTATAAAAGGCAAGGGAAACCCGGTATATGTGCTTGGTTCCATCCACTTCCTCAAAAAGGATGCGTATCCATTGAGCCGTACCATAGAGAACGCCTTCGACAAGTCCGACATGCTTGCCGTAGAGGCAAATGTCGATGAGGTAGGCCAGACGGACGTGCTTGATCTGCTCGACAAGGCCATGTACAAGAATGGGGATGGTATCGAAAAGCATCTGTCAGCGGATACATACGCTTTTGTACGCAGGGAGGCGAACAGGGTCGGCCTGCCCGCGGAGCTTATCAACAATCAGAAGCCGTGGTTTCTGGGACTGACGCTCGAATCGCTCGAGTTGATGAAGGCAGGCTATGATCCTGACTACGGGATCGACAAGCATTTCCTCGCTCGAGCAGAAGGCAAAAAGCAGATTGTTGAGCTGGAAAGCCTTGACTATCAGATTAACTTGCTCGCTGGGTTCCCCGATACGGAACAGGAGCTCTTTCTCCTCTATGCATTGAAAGATCTGGAGGCCTTAAACCGGGATGTGGACAGGCTGGTAGAGGCGTGGAAAGCCGGGAACATGCGTGCCATGGAAGGCCTCATGACGAAATCCATAACGGACGAGAGAAGGTTTTATCCCATCTATGAAAAACTGATCATTACACGGAATAGAAACATGGTAACAAAGATCGAAGATTACCTTAATTCCGGTCGGACTTATTTTGTTGTCGTGGGAGCGGGACACCTTATCGGCAGCGGTGGCATTATTCAACTGCTTAAAGACAAAGGATACCGGGTGGATCAGCTGTAAACGACCTGTCCGGCGTAATGTGCAATTCCGACCGGTAGAGCTTAAAAATATCATGAGAACAACTTCTTTTTTTCTTTATTCCCGCCGGCCTGTTGTGTTCTATTAATACGCATGAACTTGTCCACACTTTTCTCCGTTGGTTTCGTTCTGGGTCTCACCGGAGCCATGGCCCCCGGGCCCCTGCTGACCGTGACGATATCGCAATCGGCCAAACGAGGCGGAATAACCGGACCGCTACTCGTTCTCGGACACGGCATACTGGAGCTCGCACTCTTGATCCTCTTTGTTTTCGGTGTAGGCAATTTGCTTAAGAATCCACTCCTTTTTGCCGCTATCTCTTTTTGCGGGGGGATTGTGATTGTATATATGGGGATCGGGATTATCCGGAGCCTCAAGACGTATACACTCGTCGCCGGACCAACCTCGAAGGCTAAGGAACTCCACCCCATATTATCCGGCATCATCGTGAGCCTTTCCAATCCGTACTGGTTCATATGGTGGGCGACTATCGGAATGGGTTATGTAATGTTTGCCAAGGCGCTCGGCGTACGAGGCGTTCTCGCCTTTTTTGCCGGCCATATATCATCTGATCTCGTGTGGTATACTTTTGTATCCTACGGGATATCTATTGGAGGGAAATACTTCAGCACAAAGATCATAAAGATCATCCTTTTTGCGTGCAGCATTTTTCTCATCCTCTTTGGCCTGCTGTTTGTGGCCAACGGTTTCAAGTATATATAAAAACGGGCCTTCTGCGATCCGGCACGACTCTGTCTTTATCGTGAGCTCAATGAAGCTCCGATCCAATCGGATATCGATCGGGACAGCAGGGCTGCACTAAACGCAGATTTTTCCCTATTCACAAGGTCTTCAAGAAATCTCTTTTCCTGGGTAGGCTGTCGGCTGCTGCGTAGCGTTAAGCTATTCTTCGGGATCGGGCAGAACTTCTACGATACGATCGTACTCGTCCATGACTTTTTTTGTGAAGCGGGTCTGCGGCTGCTCATCGGTTGCATCAGTCCTTCTCACTTTTGTCGGTCCGGCATTGTAAGCGTGAAGTGCCGCCGTAATATTGTCAAACATATCCATGAGCTTGGAGAGATAATTTACACCAATCTTTATGTTTTTTTCAGGCTCGTGGAGGGTTTTTGTGCCCTTGATCTCTACCCCGGCATCTTTGCTGATATAGCGTGCCAGTGTCGGCTTTATCTGGAGCAGCCCTCGTGCGCCCTTTCTCGAAATTGCCTCATTCTGGAAGTTGCTTTCCACCTTCATGACGGCGAGGACGAGGCGGTAATCTATGTCGTATTTTTGCGATTCTTCATAGACGCTGGTGGCGATCGTTTTCAGTTTGTCATCAGTTGTGCTGAGTCTTCTTTCCTTGAGATATTGCACGGTCTTTGACACGATTACATCTTTGTCAGGGTCGTCCTCTTTCATCACGGCAGCGAAGGGGAAGCCGGCGGATATACAGCCGAGAAAAAATAGAACGGTTAATAGAATTGTTATGTGCTTCCTGTGAATTGTCATGGTGTGGAGTTAATATATAGACTCGTGGGGCCAATGTCAACCCTTATTAGGGTCAAAAAGTGAGCCGTAATTTGTAACAGCTTGAAATCAAACAATTATTGATTTGCTGCATATTGACAACAGATAGCGGCATCTGGTAAGCATGTTATATGAAGAGGGAGTTGAAATTCAAAGCTGATCTTGCAACGACGGCTATGGGGATCATGCCCCACGACAATGTCGACCGGGCGCTTGATCTTGCTTTGGCCATGGATATACCCTTCTGGCCTCAGCTTCCCAAGATTTCCTATTGCGAAGACATGTATGTACAGGCCTTGGAGCAGTTTCCTGGCATCGTGATAGATGCCAAGCGCTCAAAGATTTTTCTGGACACTAAGGCCTTCGTGGGCGCGCTACCCCAGTTTCTGGAACACGAAGATGATCCCGCCTACTTTGTGATTTCCAATAGATTCTCTCACGTATACAGGCGTTTTCTTGAAAAGGACCTTTCGAGGTATCGGTCGGTCAGGGGACAGGTCATAAGCCCCGTGAGCCTTGCTTTGAAAATAGTAGATGAGAATGACAGGCCGATAGTTTATAATGATGAAATACGTGACATTATCTTTTCATTTATACAGAAGAAAGCGAATGCCCAGTACAGGGAGTTGTGTGCAGAGAATGAGCGGGCTTTCGTCTGGGTTGACGATCCTGGCCTTGAGTTCATTTTCAGCGCGCTCTGTGGTTATGACAGCGCCAGGGCCAAGAAAGAACTGGGCCTGTTTTTCGGTGGTATTGAAGGCATAAGGGGCGTCCATCTGTGTGGAAGGCCTGATTGGGATTTCCTTTTGACACTCGACATTGAGATCATCTCATTCAATGCCTATGCCTTCGGGGATACCTTTGTGGCCTACGACAAAGTAAAGGCGTTTCTGGAAGAGGGAGGAGTAGTCAGTTGGGGTATCGTCCCGACATGTCAGGAAGAATTCACCAGGGAGGACCTGCTTCATCTCGCGAAGCGGCTCGAGAACATGTGGGGAGTTCTGCAAGAAAAGGGGTTGGACATTGACATTATCATAAAGAACAGCCTGCTTGCGCCGGCCACCTGCAATCTCGTGAACCAGGACGGGGCGGAAACGGTAGAGAAATCTTTTGAGCTCCTCACAGAGCTTTCACACTACTTAAAAGAAAGGTACCTCTCATGAAGACTATCCACGTTGCCTGCAAAAGAGGAAAAGATGAGGCCATACGCATCGCGGGAGAGCTCATCAAGACCTTCGGAAAGTCGGTAGAGATTTTTGTAGAAGAGGAAACGGCATCGCGACTCGCCTATGGGAAATCTTTTGAAATGGAACATGTCGGGGAAGGAGCAGATCTGATTGTTGTACTCGGGGGTGACGGTACCCTTCTCAATGTGTCGAGGCACGGCAAAGGAAAGGAGGTGCCCATCCTGGGCGTCAACCTCGGTGGCCTTGGTTTCTTGACAGAAACGTCCCTGGAAGAGCTTCCAGCGACAATCGCCAAGGTTCTCAAGGGAGATTACGGCATCTCAAAAAGGATCATGCTCGACGTGACGGTGAAAAGAGAGGGAAAAGGTATTTTTGCCATGAGCGTGCTCAACGATGCGGTGATTACAAAAGACGCGCTTGCAAGAATCATCGACATCGAGACCTATGTGAACGGCGAGTACCTCACCACATATAAGGCTGACGGCCTTATCTTCTCGACGCCCACGGGATCCACGGGGTATTCTCTGGCAGCGGGTGGACCCCTCCTGTATCCATCGCTTCCCAATATCATTGTGACCCCCATCTGTCCCCACACGCTGACCAATAGGCCCATCATCCTTGAGGAAAGCGTGGAAGTGAGGGCGCAGTTGAAATCCAGTGAGGAGAAGGTCATACTGACCCTCGACGGACAGATCGGCTTCCCACTCGAATATGACGATGAAGTGCTTATAGGAAGATCCTCATATGCGGTCCACCTTATCAAGTCTTCTTCCAGGGGATACTTTGAGATACTGAGAACAAAACTGAAGTGGGGTGCCCGGTAGCGATGCTTGCCTACCTCAGCGTAAAGGGTTTTGCGATCATCGATGAGCTCCGAGTTGAATTCGGGGAAGGCTTTAATGTCATCACCGGTGAGACGGGCGCCGGTAAATCGATTATTATCAATGCGCTGTCAACGCTCATGAATACGAAGGTTTCCGCGGACGTGGTACGGAGCGGTGCTACTCAGGCAGAGATAACGGGTCATTTCATCAACAAGAATGAAGAATACATTTTGAAACGTGTGGTCGCTAGCACAGGCAGGTCGAGGGCCTTTCTCAACGATGAGCCGGTCACGCTTACGAAGCTTGAGTCCATTGGGGGCATGCAGATCAGCATTTATGGGCAAAACGAATTTCAGCACCTCCTTGATAAAGAAAATTATGTGGGAATCATCGATAATCTCCTTTCGCTGACGGAAGAACAAAAGGCCCTCGCGGAAAAGGTCGATGCCTTGAAGAAGATTGGGGCTCTGCTCGACCACAAAAAATCGGAAGCTCAGGGAAGACAGAGAGAGATCGAACTGATGGAATTTCAGATCGATGAAATCGAGAAAAAAAACGTACAGCAGGGCGAAGAAGAGGCAATCAGAGAAAGGCTCAAGGTATTGAAGAGCGCCGAAAAGATTTCGAACGTGCTCGAAGAGATTGGCCAGGGTCTCAGGGATGGGGACAATTCGGCGCAAGCCCTTCTCAAACGATCCATGAGTCTTCTCAAATCGCTAGGCGGCATCGAAGCCATGGAGGGCTTAAGAAGAAAGATTGAAGCCCTCTCCTTCGATGTTGAAGATATTATCCTTCAGATGAGGAACATAGAGAGGACACTCCTGCTTGATCAGGAAGAGATGGAGAAACTTGAGGAGCGACTCACCGATATTTTCAAGCTGAAAGAGAAATACGGAAAGACCTTTCAGGAGATTGTGAGCTATGCTGAGGGCGCTCGTGCAAAACTTGCATACTTAAACACCCTTGCAACCGATATTGAGGGCCTTGAAGCAGAGAAAGGAAGTCTTGAAAAAGATGTATGGGCGCGCGCTCAGCAACTGTCGGCAAAGAGAAAGAAAGGGGCTGCCGGTATTGAAAGAGAGATCGTTCACGAACTGGAATTCCTTTCCATGAAAGGACTCAAGTTCGAGGTGATGATTACGGACAGAGGCTTTGTGGACAGAGACGGTCGGGACGACGTAGAGCTCATGATTTCGACCAACCCGGGAGAGCCCTTAAAGCCGCTCCGCAAGGTGGCATCAGGCGGGGAGCTATCGCGAATCATGCTCGCGATCAAGAAGGTCATCGGCGGCGAGGAAGAAAAGACTTTGATCTTTGATGAGGTGGATGCCGGAATCGGGGGCAGGGTAGCCGATATGGTGGGAAAGAGACTCAATGAACTCGCCCGAAAACAGCAAGTACTCTGCATCACACATCTGCCGCAGATAGCGGCGTATGGAGACCACCATTTTCTCGTCGAAAAAGAGTCCGGAAAAGAACGGACCAAAACGAGCATTAGCGAACTCAAGGGAGCGATTAGAGTGAGGGAAATAGCCCGCATGATGGGAGGAGAAAGGATTACCGAAAAGACTATGGAAAGGGCGGAGGAGATGCTAAGTCATGATCAGGAAAGCACGCGTTGAGGATATCAAAAAGATTCACACCCTTGTCAATCTTTCCGCATCAAGCGGGGAGATGTTGCCAAGGCCTCTTGGGGAGCTCTACGATAACCTGAGGGATTACTTTGTCTGCGAAGAAGGGGGAGAAATTGTGGGTACGGGCGCCCTCCACATTTGTTGGGAGGACCTGGCGGAGATACGGTCGCTCTGTGTGGCCGAGGTAGTGAGAAAACGAGGCATCGGCAGGATGCTTGTCGAAGCCTGTATCGAAGAGGCGAGGCGCTTCAATATGGGCAAGATATTTCTCCTCACGTATCAGGTGGAGTTTTTTGAGCGCTGCGGGTTCCACGTGAGCGATAAAAAGGTCTTTCCGCAAAAGATATGGTCGGATTGTATCAAATGCGCCAAGTTTCCCGAGTGCGATGAAATAGCCATGATCAAAGAGATATAGTCTGTGTACCGTATGATCGCGAACTAGGGGAAGGGCAGATGGATATTACCAAAGCAAAGGATGCAATAGATAGCAAATTCGACAGCTATGAACTCTACTATCTGAAAGAGCGGATTAAGAAGTTCGAAAGCAAGGAAAAAGAGATTTGTGGGATCGAGTTCAAGGAAGAGGAGGGGATCGCGCTCAGGGCCATCAAGGACAGCAGGATGGCATTTGCTTATACCTATGATCGAGAAGGCGCCCTGGAAGCGCTCCTGAAGAATACCTCCGCGCTGATACCCATCACGGAAAAGGACGAACAGAGGTCTTTCCCGGGGCCCTACAGCGAATATTCGTCGCTTTCGTTGTACGATGAGGAAGGCCTCGCAATGAATGATGCGAATAAAACCGGCCTGCTCATTGACATGGAAAAGGGGATAAGGGAGTACGACAAGAGGATCATGACCGTGAGGAATTGCGAACTTCAGGAGATAGAGTTCGAGGCGAAAATCAGGAATTCGAACGGGCTCACCGCGGAGGGGAAGAAGACGCTCTACGTCATGTCTGCGCTCTGTGTCGCCAAGGATCAAGACGAAGTTTCCTGGTACGACTGGTCGTGGGCGAATAGATTCACGGAGCTCGAAGGCAAACAGCTGGGAGAAAAAATCGCTGAGAAGACCATCTCGCTTCTCTCAAGCAAACAGATCGGTACGGGCGTGTACGAAGGGATTCTCAAACCGCAGGCCGCCTGTGACATGCTCGGCATCCTTTCGGACTCGTTTCTGGCGGAGAGCCTGTTTAAGAATAAGACGAGGCTCAAGGCCAAGGAAGGCACGAGATGTTTCTCCGATGTGCTAAGCATTATCGATTCCGGCAAGCTCGGTGTGGATGCTTTTGGATTTGACGGAGAGGGTGTTCCATCACGGGAGAACCTTATTGTCATAAACGGTTATTTTGAAACATTCCTTTATGATTCCTACTATGGACGCAAATTCGGTGTGGCTTCAACGGCAAACAGCGTCCGGGGAGGGGTTAAGGACCTGCCGAAATGCGGGCCCAGGGGCCTGTTTGTGAAGCAGGGAGAAAGGAGTCTGGAGGGGGCGTTCAGAAACGGAGTCGTTATCGAAGAGCTGATGGGTACGCATACGGCGAACTCTGTAACAGGTGACTTCTCCCTCGGCGCACTGGGTTATCTCTGCAAGAACGGCCAGAAGACACCCTTTCAAGGTGTGATTATGTCAGGTAATGTCTTTGAGGTGTTAAAGAACGTTAGGGAGGTGGGAAACGATTTGAAGTTTTATGGTGTTTTCGGTTCGCCCTCGCTCTTTGTTGCGAATCTCAAGATAAGCGGCACATAGGAAACGAATATCCTCGAAACAAAAAAGTCACAAAAACAATAAAAGAACTTGACATCATTCAGTTTAGCTGTCATGATGTATGTGTTCAGTGTTTGAACATATCGAAAATCATTATCATCTTTTAGTGGCTGATCCGGCCTCATGGCGGTAGCTTTTTCAAGATTCATCTTATGAACGAAGCCCAATTTAGAACGCTCCGAGAACTGTCCGAAGGGGGAACCATTTCCCAGCGAGACCTCTCCAAGAAGGTCGGCTTAAGCTTAGGCAGCGTCAATTATATCATGAAGGAATTTATTAAGAGAGGCTACGTAAAAGCGCAAAGGTTCAAGAACTCGCATAATAAAGCAGCCTATATTTATGTACTCACACCAGAGGGTATCAATGTGCGCATCAAGCAGACACAATATTTCCTTCAAATCAAATTGGAAGAATACGAGAAACTAAGATGTGAAATTGATGAACTACGAGAAGAGGAGAAGAATCTTGATTCTTTCTCGACAACTGGACGATGATTACCAGGATGAATACGAAAATTGGTGCGATTATACAAGCCAGGATGAGTTCAAAAAGGTTTCCGGGCAAGGTTCTTTATGAGGTTAAGGGCAAACCTCTCATTCAGTATATTATTGAAAGCTTGCAACAATGCCGGGCAGTGAACGAAATGGTTGTCGCGACTTCTTCAGATGAAAGCGACACGCCAATAGAAATCTTTTGTGATGAGAGGGGTATTTGCTGTTTTCGAGGGAATTTACTCAACGTTGCCGACCGGTTTAGAGAGACTGCGCTAAAGTTTGGCTATGACGGATTTGTGCGAATAAACGGTGATAGCCCGGTCATAGACTATCGGCTCATAGACAGGGCCGTATCGATTTTCTGCGAAGGAGATTACGACGTAGTGACAAATGTTTTAGTACGTACCTTTCCGAAAGGGCAATCGGTGGAAGTACTCAAAACGAGTAGTTTTGTCGAGGCGTGCATGAATCTTAGCGACGATGATGATCGCGAGCACGTTACACGATATTTGTATAGGAACGCGGACCATTACAGAATCTATAATATTCAATCGAGCAGAAACTACAGTACTGTTCAACTATCCGTTGATACCAGAGAAGATATGGAGCGCTTCAAGGCTTTGATCAATAGGATGAACAGATTTCATTGGGAATACACGGTCGACGAGTTGGTATCGATCCGTTCTTCATTGAGTTAGGGAAATGTTAAGCGTCGGAATTATAGGATTAGGAGTGGGAGAACAACACATCGCAGGATACGAGAGCCATCCGGGTTGCAAGGTGACAATGTTGTGCGACATCTCGCACGAGAAGCGTGAGATGGCAACGGCGAAATACCCCCGGGTGAAGGTAGTCGATGATCCCCACCTTGTGCTTCGCAACCCCGAAATCGATGTTGTTTCCATCGCGTCATATGACAACTATCATCACGCACAGACCATGGAAGCTCTGAAGCATGATAAGCATGTTTTCGTTGAAAAACCTTTGTGTCTTTTTGATTATGAGGCAAAAGAGATTCGATCCTCACTGAACGAGAAACCTCATCTCAAAATGTCATCGAATTTTATCCTTCGCAAATCCCCAAGGTTTATCCGGTTGAAGGACATGATAGGTGAAGGGACCTTTGGTGACCTCTATTACGTTGAAGGCGACTATAATTATGGAAGAATCCATAAAATTACTGATGGATGGCGCGGACAAATTGATTTTTATTCAGTCATGTATGGCGGTGGATCGCACATCGTGGATCTTTTGCTGTGGTTAACAGGCGGTGAAGTTGAAGAAGTTGTGGCGTACGGGAATGGCATTGCCACAGAGGGAACCAAATTTAGATATAATGATATGTGCGTGGGGCTTCTCAAATTTAAGAGCGGTATGATCGGAAAAGTTTCTGCCAACTTCGGGTGCGTGTTTCCTCATTTCCATGCACTCACACTTTACGGCAAGAAAGCAAGCTATATAAATGATTTTGAATATGGGAAACTTTACACATCACGAGAGTCGGGCACGGGCTTTGAGAAGATCTCCGACGCATACGCTTCAGTGCACAAAGGCCGGCTGATATACGAGTTTATCGATTCAATAGCGAATGGTTCGGCGGGAGGAGTCATGATCAACGAGGTCTTTAAGTGCATGTCAGTCTGCTTCGCCCTGGAGAAGTCGGTCTCATCTGCCAATCCGGTAACAGTTGAATATATATAGGGGAGACGCATGAAAAGGGTACTTCCGTTTGCAAGGCCGGCGATAGGAGAGAGCGAGAGAAAAGCGGTCGCTGATGTTCTTGATGGGCCTATTCTTGTACATGGGCCTAAAGCCAAGGAGTTTGAGTCTTCATTTGCCGACTATACAGGGTCTCCATACGCGGTTTCTGTATCTTCCTGCACAGCGGCCCTCCATCTTTCCTATTTTTATCTGGGTCTTCAGGAAAAAGATGAAGTGATTGTTCCGGCCATGACACATGTGGCAACGGCCCACGCAGTGGAATTATGCGGGGCGAAACCGATCTTCGTAGACGCTGAGAAGAATACGGGCAATATCGATACGGATCTCATTGAGCCTGTCATAACGAACCGTACCAGGGCTATTTCTGTTGTCCACTACCTGGGAATGCCGGTTAATATGGAGAAGATTAAGGCGCTTGCGGAGAAATATGGGCTATTTGTGGTAGAAGATTGCGCGCTTGCAGTCGGTACATACTTTAAGGGTGTTCACGCAGGTCTGCACGGTGACACAGGATGTTTCTCTTTTTACCCCGTCAAGCACATGACTACGGCGGAAGGAGGCATGCTTATCAGCAAGAAAGCGCAGATAGTTGAGCGCATACAGAGACAGAAAGCGTTTGGTGTCGATCGAACGCCTTCTGAAAGAAGCATACCCGGTGTATACGATGTGACTATGCTTGGATTTAACTATCGGATGAACGAAATAGAAGCGGCTATAGGTATAGAGCAAGTCAAACGGTTGAACGGTTTCTTAGAAAAACGCAAAGAGAATTATGAGGCCCTTGCAAAGGGCCTGCAAGAGATTGATGAAATCGAACTGTTTCAGTCGAGTGGAGGTGATTACCAGAGTAGCTACTATTGCCAGTCAGCTCTTCTGAAGAGAATCACGCAGGGCAAGAGGTATGAGGTCGTCAAAAACCTTAATAACAGCGGCGTCGGAACAAGTATATATTATCCGAGGCCGGTCCCATATTTTTCATATTATCGGGATAAGTACGGATATAACGGGAATGAATTTAAGGTGGCCGCCTGGATCAGCGACAGCTCCATTGCGTTGCCTGTCGGCCCTCATTTGAACCTCGACGATATGGATTATATTATTGAACAAATGAAAAACGCGATCATGGAGGTCAAGAAACATGGGTGATCAACTTTCGAAGCGAATAGCATTGATTGGAGGAGCAGGTTTCATAGGCCATAACCTGGCATTGGCACTTGCAAAGAGGGGTCACGATGTCCACGTTGTGGACAGCTTTTTTGTGAACAATCTCCTCCATTTTTCCGCTACGAATAATAATATGCATAACCGCGAGTTCTACTTGAGGATGATCAATCAGCGCACGGAGCTGCTGAACAAAGCGAATATTCCAATTCATGTTCAGGATGCACGGGAATATTATCAATTGACTCATACTCTAAGGCTTATTAAGCCACAGGTTATCGTTCTTCTCGCGGCTGTGGCACACGCCGACCGATCGAATAAGGATCCTTACAGTACGTTTGATCATAGCTTTCGAACGCTTGAGAATGCTCTGGATTTCGCCAGAAACACTGAATACCCCGCGGAACACTTCATCTATTTCTCCTCGAGCATGGTTTACGGCCACTTTAAGTCAGGGTTTGTGACTGAAGAAACCCACTGCGAACCCATTGGTATTTACGGGGCTCTTAAATTTGGGGGTGAAAAACTCGTTATTGCCTATAATCAGGTCTTCGGTCTGCCGTACACGATTGTAAGGCCGTCTGCTCTATACGGGGAACGTTGCGTGAGCAGAAGAGTAGTACAGATATTTCTTGAAAATGCTATCCAGGGACAAGACATCAGGGTTAACGGAGACGGGTCAGATCGGCTGGATTTCACGTACATTGGTGATCTTGTCAGTGGGATAACAAAAGTCATTGAAAATGAAAATTCGAGAAATCATATCTTCAATTTAACGTATGGCGAATCAAGATCAATTAGCGACCTCGCTACGCTTGTATCTCAGAAGTTTCCTCACATATCTATTAACTATGTACCTAAAGATAACCTTACTCCCGATCGAGGTACGCTGTCAGTGGACAAGGCGAAGAGAATGATCGGCTACGATCCTCAATTTCCTATTGAAAAGGGCTTGGCAAAATACCTGGATTGGTATAAGAGTTTTGTGGAGTGAGAAAACAATGGCGGTAGACAACTCGTCATTTCTGAGAAGAGATCTTTGGCTGACTGAAATGCTTGGGTATGACGTGTTTCGTTTAGAGATTGACGACAGCATTTTTACGAAAATGAAACGTGTTGAATCCGAAGAACGTCGGGCGATTCGTTCAATGCGAGAAAGAAACGCAATGGTTTACTGCAAAATAAAACCGATACATTTAGAAATAGCAGATTTCCTGTTTGATTTTGGATTTAGACTCGTTGATACGAATTTGACAATGAAAGTGAAATTGACAGACGGGCTTGGAGAAGGAAATTTCGACGGCATTCGACTTGCGGTTATGGAAGATGAAGACGATGTGGCACAGCTGGCAAAAAGATCATTTTCGTTCAGTCGATTTCACTTGGATCCGGCTATACGTTGCGAGTATGCAGATAATCTAAAGAGTGAGTGGGCACGAAACTTCTTTCGCGGTAAACGGGGCGATGCAATGGTTGTCGCCACGGAGAATAGCGGGGTGGTTGCTTTTCTCCAGCTGGTTTACGCAGATAGCGAAATGGTAATCGACCTGATAGCAGTTGACGCTGCGCATCGAGGCGAAGGCATAGCAAAGAAAATCATTAGATACGCAATAGCGCAGGGCAAGGCATTTGAGAGCATGAAAGTGGGCACCCAGATTGCCAATCTAGTGTCGATTAGATTGTATGAGAGCCTGGGCTTTACGATCCACACCTTTGAACACGTCCTTCATTTCCATAATCACCAATAAAGAAATGAGAATAGGTAATATAGATCTTAACGAAGAAATACTTGTTGTTGCGGAGATCGGCAACAACCATGAAGGAAGCTATACCCTGGCTGAAGAATTGATTGGTCTCGCCTCTGAAGCTGGCGCCAAGGCGGTTAAATTTCAGACCTATGTAACTGAGAAATTCGTCTCTCCTCTTGAGACGCAAAGAATAGACCAACTCAAGAGATTCGGATTGAGTTACACCCAATTTGAAAAGTTGAAACGGGTGGCAGATAGAGAGAATATCATATTTCTTTCTACTCCTCTTGATGTTGAGAGTGCCGTTTTCTTGGACCGGTTAGTGCCAGCGTTCAAAATTTCATCCGCCGATAACGACTTTTTTCCCATGATCGAATGTATTGCAAATACGGGAAAGCCGATAATCGTGTCTTCGGGAATGACGAACCTTATGGAGATCGGAAGAACGAAGGAATTCATTCTTAGCGTATGGGAGAAGAACGGGGTTGATGCTGATAACCTGGCGGTCCTTCATTGCGTGTCAAGCTATCCGACCGACCTTTATAACGCAAATCTTTCCTTCATCAACGACCTAAGAAGGATCAGCTCTACGGTGGGTTACTCGGACCATACTATAGGTATCGAGGCCGCTCTTTTATCAGTAGCGATGGGGGCGAGAATTATCGAGAAGCATTTCACCGTTGACAAGAAATACTCAGCTTTTCGTGACCATTCAATTTCATCTGATCCGAAAGAATTGAAGGAACTTGTGCAAGGAATCAAGCATATTGAAGCAATCGTTGGCAACAGGAAGAAACACTTATTAGATTGCGAAAGCAGCGTCGCTAACGCAGCAAGAAGATCGATCTCTGCCAAACAGGACATATCAATCGGGAAGCGGATTGAACTCAATGACATCACGTGGCTTCGGCCTGGCGGAGGACTTCGGGTTGGTGAAGAACGGAAGGTAATCGGCAAGGTCGCGACAAGAAAGATCAAGGCAGGTCAACAAATAAGACTTGATGATCTGCAAGAAACAGAGAAGGATTGATTGCCATGTGTGGCATAGCGGGTTTTGTTGGAGGACGGAAAATCGGGGAAGAAGCCGTAGTCAGAACCCTTTCAGTCATGAAAAACCGTGGTCCGGACAATCAGAGTTATATCGAGTTCAAACACGACGATGTCTATATCACCTTACTACACTCGCGTCTTAGCATCATTGACCTTGAGACAAGGGCAAATCAACCATTTTCCATAGGCGACTACACTATTGTTTATAACGGTGAAATATACAATTATCTGGAGCTCCGGAAGAATATGCAGGCAAAGGGTATTTCGTTTTTTACCGAATCGGATACAGAGGTCTTGTTAAGGTATTTCATTATGTACGGCGAACGATGTGTCGATTATTTCCAGGGTATGTGGGCATTTGCTATTTTGGACAGAAAGAACCGCATGATTTTTTTGTCGAGGGATCGATTTGCAGAGAAGCCCTTATACTATGCGGAGGATGGTTCCGGAATCTATTTTGCCTCCGAGATTAAATACTTGAAAACGCTATCCGGGAAGCGGTTTGACATCAATAACAATCAGGTATTGAGGTACCTGGTAAATGGATATAAGGCTTTATACAAAAGCGATGAGACGTTCTTTCGAGAGATAAATGAAGTTCCCTATGCGACCAATTTGAAGATCGACTACGATTGCAAATATGAGAAGAAGCGCTACTGGCGTCCACAGTTGCAGGTTGAGCCAGGGATGACATTCGCTGAGGCAGCGGAAGGGGTAAAGGAGCGTCTGATTGAGAGCGTGCGACTGCGTTTGCGCGCCGATGTCCCCTTGGCTTTTTGTTTGAGCGGAGGGGTGGACTCGGCGTCGCTCGCATCAATTGCATCAAGAGTTTTTGGGTACAAGGTGGTTTCCTTTTCGATCGTGGATGACGATGAGAGATACAATGAATACAGTAATATAATGGCGACAGTAGACGATTTGAAATGTGATCATACTATCATCAAAGTGTCACGGGATAGTTTTCTTGAAAGACTTTCGATGTTGATCGATTACCATGACTCGCCGATCTCGACTATCTCATATTATGTGCATTCGTTTCTTTCGGAGTCCATCGCAGAGCAGGGTTTTCGGGTAGCCGTATCCGGCACAGCCGCGGATGAACTTTTTACCGGGTACTATGATCATTTCAATCTCCATCTTTACGAAATGAGATTGCGCGATGACTACCAATCGTACCTTAACGATTGGAAACTAAATATCAGTGAAATAGTCCGGAATCCATATTTGCAGGACCCGGAACTCTACTTTAATCATCCCGAAAGACGAGAGCATATTTATTTGAACAACGATGTATTTGCCGGTTTCCTAAGAACTGGTTTCAATGAACTTTTTACTGAAAATCACTATTGCGATGAACTATTGAGAAATCGAATGATGAATGAACTGTTCCACGAAGCTATACCCGTCATTTTGCATGAAGATGATCTTAACTCGATGTACTATTCCATCGAAAATAGAAGCCCTTATCTCGACACTGATCTATGTAAGTTCGCCTATTCAATACCGACTGATCTTCTTATCAGGAAAGGGTACGGAAAATTTATTCTCCGGGAAGCGGTAAAAGGTATTTTGAACGAAAAGGTACGAACCGACAGAAAGAAGATCGGATTTAATGCGTCGATTAACTCTCTGATAGATTTTGATTCGGCTGAACAGAGACGGTATCTGTTGGACGATAGTCCCGTCTTCGACATTATTGAGAAAGAGAGGATCGAAGAGGCCATGAATATAAATCCCATGCCGAATAGTTACAGCAAATTCATGTTCAATTTCATTAACACAAAGATATTCGTCGAGAAGAATTCATAGGAAGGCACATTGTGAGGCCGTTCGGAAGATCTGATGAGAAACAAAGTTAGGACGTTGTACTGGCGATGCTTTCTTAAACTTAAGGGGGCGACGGTAGGCAGGAACTTTCAGGTAGCCGGGCCCGTTGATGTATTACTGCGTGACGGCGCCTCCTGGAGTAACTTGACAATAGGTGATAACGTCTCGTTCACAGGCAGAACGTATATCAGGATGAGAAAGAATGGGAGGATAATCCTTGGAAATGGTGTAAGATTGGGAACAGAGGTGTGGCTCGTAACAGCAAATGAGAGCGAGCTGAATGTCGGGAACAACGCAATACTGAACAATTATAGCATTTTCAATGGCGGGCACGGACTCAAGATAGGCCGTTACTGCATTTTTGCTGCCTTTGTGTATATAAATTCGTCCGATCACAATTTCAGGAAGGATGAGTTTATTCAGAAACAAGGATTTTTCGGGGCTCCCATAGAGATCGGGGAAGATGTATGGCTCGGTGGCCATCTTTTTGTGGGCAAAGGCGTCAAAATAGGTGACGGAGCAATTGTCGGCGCAGGTTCGGTTGTTACATCCGACATACCCGAGTACACGATAGCTTACGGAAGTCCTGCCAAGGTTGTAAGGAACAGGGAATAGCAGGAAGATCAAGGAGACGATGACATGAAATATTGCTCTGAGTGCCTGATGCCGGACACCAAACCATACGTGCAATTCGATCGGGATGGGGTCTGCAGCGCGTGTCTCGCCCACAGGCAAAAAAATGTATACCTCGATGGAATAGACTGGGAGGAAAGAGAGAACCTCTTCAATGAAATCGTCCTGGATGCCAAGTCAAAGAACGCACCATTCTATGATGTCCTGGTTCCGGTAAGCGGGGGAAAGGACAGCATCACGCAGGTGCATTATTTGTTGAAGTATGACCTCCGTATCCTTGCCGTAAATGTGGACTACGGTATTAAGACTGAGATTGGGCGGCACAATTTAAGCCTCATACCTGAGATGGGGGCCAATCTCATCATCTATCGGCCTGAACAGCAGCTCCATAAACGACTTATCCGAATCGGACTCGAAGAATACGGCGACCCCGATCTATTAAGTCACACCATGCTTCATGGCTACCCTCTTCATTGCGCGCTTCAGTTCAACATACCCCTTGTCGTACTGGGAGAGAATTCCGCCTTTGAATACAGTGGAGAGAGTAAGACTGCACAGGGTTATTCGATGACAAGGGAATGGTTCTCGAAATATGCAGCAAACCAGGGACGCGATGCTTCATTTGTTTCAAGGCATTACGATATCCCCATAAGCCGCCTCAGACTTTATGATTTTCCTGACGAGATTGAGCAGTCAAAAACCAAGACCGTATTCCTTAGCTATTTTTATCACTGGGATTCGGAAAAGCACCTCGACATTGCTAGACAATACGGCTTCAAGACATTAGATGCCCCTGGGGAGGGGACCTATCGCAACTATGTTGGAATTGACGAGAAAATTAATAGAATTCATCAGTACTTGAAAGTGCTCAAATTTGGCTATGGAAGAGCGACCGATCATGCCTGCGAAGATATACGCAATGGGAGACTCACGAGAGAGGAAGCAAAAATACTCGTGAAAGAACACGATCTCAAGAATCTTTCCGATTACTTTATTGATGATTTTATCCACTACGTGGGCTATGAAAAGGATACGTTCCTGGCCATCCTGGAGAAGTTTCGTAACCATAACACATGGAAGAAGGGCGAAGATAATCAATGGTATATACCGAATCACCTGGGGCAAGCGTGATGAAGTTATTCCTTAAAGATCAACCGCGTATTTTTGAGGTGGGTGATATTTCTATCCGGGATTACGGAAAGATCTCCTTCGAGAACAATGAGATGCTCACCTTGCTCACCGCAGCCGGAAGGGAATGTGACATAACCGCAAAGGACTGGGGTTTTTATTTAACCCCATCCATAAATGCGCGACTCAGGGAACAGGGTTTTAAAGTAGCATTGGTAAAAGATCCACAGGGAAAACTTTTTATTAACGCCGTCGAGGAAGAGAAAATGGCGCTTTTTGAGGAGTACTTAACCGGCGGTCAGAATGGATCGGTGATATGCTGGCTTGACGAATGGTCGGAAACGGAACGAATCAACGCAAATCAGGAATCAAATGATTCGTTTAAGCGAAAAATGTAAAAGGTATTTGTGAGAACTCACAGGGATGTTCAATGTGCGGGATAGTTGGATTTCTTAGTCTCGATTCGAAAGTCAAGATTGATAAATCAACCCTGGTAATGATGACAGAGGCTGTTGCGCACAGGGGCCCGGACGATTGCGGACACGTATTGTTCGACAAGAACGAAAAGAAGTATACAGAATTCCGTTCGGCCGCTGAAGAGACATCAATGTCGGACGGATACATCGGTCTCGGGCATAGAAGGCTGAGTATCATCGATCTTTCCGATAAAGGACATCAGCCCATGAAGTCTGCCGATGGTAAAGTGTGGCTGATATACAATGGAGAGATTTATAATTATCCGGAGCTCAGGCTGGAGCTTGAAGGAATGGGTTATCATTTTTCTTCGAGTGCCGACACAGAGGTGGTCCTCAAGAGTTATCTCGCGTGGGGTACGAAGTGTTTTGAC
>DATKMQ010000103.1 GCA_035541755.1 Syntrophorhabdaceae bacterium | reverse complement strand
TTTTCGGGTTATATTTTTCCTGTGCGGCGCCTTTGGTCTCTACCGATTTGGTGAGGATAATGCCGTCTTTTCGAAGGCCCCCTCGCAGAGCGTCTACGGAGTTTGCCCGGGTGAGCCCCTTCTTTGTTTCACCGGAGAGGGTTCGGCCTTCCCATTCGTACTGTGGCATACATGCATCATACCTCAAAAAGGGAAGAATGCAAAGAAAAAATTATCCTGTAGAGCTTGTATTTTGTGACCTTGAGCACAGTTTAGCCTTACACTGGGACCCGTCCCAAGCCTTTGGATTTGTGGGGCCGGCTTTTTGGTATCACACAGGCGAACCGGGCAAGGAAAAGCCGGGATGTGGAGTTACTCTCAATGGTGCTTCAGCGCTTCCTGTTATAGCCGAAACGTGCTTCGAATATGGGTGCAATAAGATTGTCAATGGGCGCATAATCGTCTGTGATCACGATGGCATCTTTTTTATCCACGAATCTCGCCATTTGATCGTGAGGGAGGACCGCTGCGGTCGCCTTTCCGCCGAGTTCGCTTTTGAGGAAGGCGTTGAAATCATCCATATTGAGGGCGCCGTTGCTTGCAAGCACGATGAAGGTGCTGATACCGATTTTGTCGAAATCCGGATGTACCGAAATAAGATGAACGTTCTTTGGTCCGAAAACCTCCTGCAAAGTCTTTATGTACGAAGGCAAAAAAGCCCCTTTCTTGAAATTGTCGATGATGTTCGACATCAATATGGCATCAGGGTTCATGATGTCTTTTATCTGGCGAGCAAACTCTCTCGTTGTCAGATGGTATGGTATGGAGAGATCGTTATAGGCGTCTGTAAAAACGAGATCGTATTTGTCTTTACAGTTCATCACGTACCACCGCCCGTCCGTATTGTATGTGGCAATGCGCGTATTTCTCGGCATTTTTAACTCGTCGTAGGCGACCTTAGTCACGAGCGGATCTATCTCAACAACGTCGATGTGGGCATTGGGATAATAGACCTCCATATATCTCGGGAAGGTATAGCCCCCGCCGCCGATGGTAAGGCTCTTAAAGCCCGTTTCCTTTTTGAAGCGCCACTTAAGAACATCGGCATAGATCCTTTCGTATTCGTATTCGATGTGCAGGGGGTTACCGAGATTCACATATGAATGGATCAGGTGATCGAGCACGAGCGTCTTCAGTGGCGTGGTTCCATCCCGACTCAGGGTGCTCGCCAGTTTTATTGTGTAGTAATTACTCTCCCTGTAGTAATCGGCGCCCACGCTCAGGGGACTTTTGTACAGGGAAGCCCCGTAACGGTTTAGCCGCTTAATAAAAGGAGACACCTCACTAAGATAGGTATTGACGGCTGAAAGAGCGGGGCAGGCGACAAGAAGAATGATGATCACGCCGATAGTCGCCTTCTTTTTGAACAAGCCAATAGAAAGAAAAGAACCTGAAAAGAGTCCCACAAACATGAGGGCGATGCCCATACATACGACAATCTTCGTAGTTCCCCACCAGGAAATAAAGAAGAAACCGGTGACAAATGTGCCTACGATGGCGCCGAGCGTGGAAAGAGCATATATCTTTCCGATCACGTTTCCGGCATTCTCGAGGTTCTTCAGAGTGAGTCTCACTACAACAGGCGATATCGTGCCGAGTATACAGCCAGGTACGAAAAAGATGATCGATGTGACAATGAAAATTCTCAGCATAAGGGACACGGGAAAACGATAAGAGGCTACGACGTACGTCACGGGAATAATGAGTAGCGCCATGGCGCCGGATAAGAGCAAAAGCCAGCCTAAGGTCCTACGTGACGGGAACCGGTCCACCAGTTTTCCCCCTATGTAGGCGCCGACACTGATGCCGGCAAGAATGACGCCTATGATGCTCGTCCAGGTGTAGATCGAAACGCCGACGAAAG
Source organism: Syntrophorhabdaceae bacterium (assembly GCA_035541755.1). Taxonomy (NCBI): domain Bacteria; kingdom Pseudomonadati; phylum Thermodesulfobacteriota; class Syntrophorhabdia; order Syntrophorhabdales; family Syntrophorhabdaceae; species Syntrophorhabdaceae bacterium. The sequence goes on along the minus strand of DATKMQ010000103.1, from coordinate 71,733 downwards.
GGGCAAGGATTCGTCCTGCAACCATCTCGATAACGAGGGTACAGAAGCTCGCGATAAATGTAATGACGTAGGCTCCCAAAAGACTCATATTAGCGTTATACCTCCTCAAAATATGCTGTCGAAATCACAGCGCCGTGAAAATGAGCCTCTGTTTCCAGAAAACAGAAGTTTCAAATACTTAATAGTATCAAAGGGTCTTTGTCAATCAATTCCTGTGTCATATTTGCCTTCCTGTCCCCTTCGTCGCCGGCTATTATGTCTTAATGGGTGCGCATTCCCTGATGTTTTCAAAAAGAGGGGATTTTTCATAGAGAATGTTTTATACTATAGTTTATTCGTATGAAAGTTCTTCTGGTTGAAGATGAGTCGAAAGTTGCTAACTTCATAAGCCGTGGGCTCGAGGAAGAAGGCTACAGTGTGGACACGGCGTCTGACGGCAGAATGGGGCTCGAGCTCATCAACGGATCTGCGTACGATATCGTTCTTTTGGATCTCATGATCCCCGAGATAGACGGTCTCGAAGTGCTCAAGAGAATACGGGCAAATGGGATCGACACACCCGTGCTGATCATTACGGCCAAAGATTCAAAGGAGGACGTGATAAAGGGACTGGACACGGGGAGTGACGACTACCTGACAAAACCTTTTTCTTTCGAAGAACTGCTTGCGCGCATCCGGGCGCTGCTCCGAAGAAGCAAGAAGACAGCCCAGCTTACCCTCGAATACGGGGATGTCGTATTGAACCCTTACTACAGAAAGCTCGCCATCGGACCTAAGGAAACGGAGTTGACCGAAAAAGAATTCCTCATTATGGAATATATGCTCAAAAATACGGAGAAACCTATAACGCGCAAGGAGATCGCTGAATACGCCTGGCAAAGTCAGGATGATTCCTCGAATATTGTGGACGTGTATATAAATTTTCTCAGAAAGAAAATAGAAACCCTCTCAAGCAAGAAATATATTCACACGGTGAGGGGCACAGGTTATATTCTCAAAGAAGACGATGACAAGGATTAATCTCCCGATTAAATGGAAGCTCACGATATGGTATGGAGGGATTCTTGCCCTGATCCTCGTCACCTTTTCAAGTGGCGTCTACATCTATTTTAAGAATAGCCTTCAGAGGAGCATTGACGCAAAAATCAAATCCGTGGGAGATGTGCTCGCCTCCTCCATTTCCGACCCGCACAACCAGAGCGTGTTTGGGAATTTTGAAAGATACCTCGAAAACGTTCTCGGGAGAAAGCCGAGAGGAAAGTTCATTCAGATCATCGACGCTTCGGGGAAAATCGGCGCCAAGATGAACGATGTAGAAACAGACACAATCCCTGTGCCTTTCAAGACCATGGAGAGGGCGCTCAAGGGGGAGGCAATATACGAAACCATAGAGACCGTGAATCCGAGGCTGCGCATGCTCACCCTGCCCATCTTTGAGAATAAGAAAGTTTCCAGTATCATCCAGGTCGGGTCATCCATGGCGGATTTTGATGAAACCATGAGAAAGCTCCTTATCATCATGATTATAAGCATCCCGACCTCTGTAGGGGTCACAATCATTGTCGGCTACTTTATGGCGAAAAAGACCTTAAGACCTGTGGACCAGATCAGACGGGCCGCCGTGAAGATATCCTCAACGAATCTCGATGAGCGGATAGACATCCACGGACGAAAAGACGAGCTCAGCAGGCTTGCCCATACCTTCAACGCTATGATCAGTCGTCTCAAGGATTCCTTCCAGCGGATCAATCAGTTCAGTATAGACGTATCTCACGAGTTGAAGACCCCGCTGACTATCCTAAAGGGCGAAACGGAGCTCGGCCTCCGTAAGGACAGAAATAGTGATGAATACAAGAAACTTCTCACGAGTAATTTGGAAGAAATAGACAGGATGTCGAGAATTATCGACGATCTTCTGCTTCTCTCCAAGGCTGACAGGCAAGACGTCAAACTCAACACGGAGAGCATTTCTTTGAGGGACCTGGTGGCAGATGTCTGCATGAATATGAAGATCTTCGCCGAGAACAAAGGGGTCAATCTGATCGTAAAAGAACTCGTGGATGTACGCCTGACAGGGGATGAATTGAAACTCAGACGAATGCTCTGGAATATTCTGGAGAATGGAATCAAATATACCCAGAAGGGCGGCGTCGTATCCGTCTCGTCCGTCACGAACGACGGCTACGCATGTATTAACGTGCAAGATAACGGTGTGGGCATATCTGATGACGACATACAGTACGTGTTTGATAGATTCTATCGCGCGGACAGGTCCCGCAAGCGCGAAAGCGGCAGCGGGCTCGGTCTCTCCATCAGCAAATGGATCGCCGAAGCACACAACGGCGCCATAGAGGTGCAAAGCAGACCCTCCATCGGCAGCCAGTTTTCCATAAGGTTACCCTTATAATTCTGGAGGAACAAGATGAGAAACAGGAGATGGTTCTTAACGGTTTCTTTGCTTATTGTTGCACTGCTGGCGTTTGCCTATGTGAGGGGACAGGTCGCACCCGAAAAGACATCGCTCGATGCGGTTCGCCAAAATGTCAGACCGATTGCACTGAATAACGGCCTTCCCAGTTTCAGTCAGCTTGTTAAGCAGGTGAAGCCGACGATAGTTCACATCGCTACGACCACGGTCACGCAGGGTCCTGATCTGCAGACGGGCCCCGTAAATCCTTTCAGAGACTTCTTTGGCGACGACTTTATGGATAAGTTCTTCGGCAACTCGCCGCGACGAGAATTCAAACAGAGAGGCCTTGGATCGGGTTTTGTTATAGACAGTCAGGGGTACATACTGACGAACAATCATGTTATTGAAAAGGCTTCCAGTATTAAAGTGAAGCTGTCAGATGAAAGGGAGTACGATGCAAAGGTCATCGGAAAAGACCCGAAGACAGACATCGCCCTCATAAAGATAGATGCTAAACAGAATCTGCCCACGGCTATTTTCGGCGATTCTGACGCACTCGAGGTGGGTGACTGGGTACTGGCTATAGGGAGTCCTTTTGGACTTGATCAAACGGTTACGGCGGGGATCGTAAGCGCCAAGGGCCGGTTCATAGGTGCCGGGCCCTACGATGATTTTATCCAGACCGACGCCTCGATCAACCCCGGTAATAGTGGTGGTCCGCTCATAAATCTCAGGGGAGAGGTTGTCGGCATCAATACGATCATTATCTCGGGCGGGCAGGGAATAGGTTTCGCCATCCCTATCAATGTGGCCAAAGAACTGTTACCGCAGCTGAAAAGCAAGGGGAAAGTAGCGAGGGGATGGCTTGGAGTAGTCATTCAAAAGGTGACGCCAGAGATAGCTAAAAATTTCAATCTGAAAGAGTCGGAGGGGGCACTCGTTTCCGATGTAATGGAAAAGAGCCCTGCTGAGGTAGCCGGCATTAAACGAGGAGATGTCATCATCTCGTTTAATGGAAAGCGTGTGAAGGACAGTGAAATGCTTCCCCGCTTGGTGGGAGCGACGGAGATAGGAAAAAAATCGACTGTGGGTATAATACGGGATGGCAAGCAGATGGAGATCGCCATCATCGTGGGCGAACTGCCCGAAGAAGAACTGAAGGCTTCAAGAAAGCCCGAGGTCGAAAAAGATTTCGGACTGATTGTCCAGGATATTACCCCGGACATAGCAAAACATCTCAACCTCAAGGACAGGAAAGGCGTTATCGTTACAGATGTGACACCGGGGAGCCCCGCGGCCGATGCGGACATTCGATCAGGAGATATCATTAAAGAAATCGCCCGAAAACCCATACGGAGCATAGCAGACTTCAGGGAAATCTTAAGAAGCGCAAACATAAAGGAAGGTCTTGTCATGCTCATTCAGCGTGAAAACAGTACGTTCTATACGGTGGTGAGGGAATAACTTTCCGGTTGAGGGTGCGGACGTAATAGCCGATGACGAGCCCCAGTATCTGCTATCAGGCGTAAGCCTGCGTCTCGGGTAACCGAGACAGAAGGGGAGGCTCCATACGGCTTTGCCGTTGGAGGGGGCGACGCAAGCCCCAGTAAAAAGTCCCCTTGATTTCGTCACCCAATTCTTTTATGATGTTTAACAGGCGGGAATAGCTCAGTTGGTAGAGTGCAAGCTTCCCAAGCTTGATGCCGCGGGTTCGAGCCCCGTTTCCCGCTCCATACTACCGGGCGGGTGAGACGTTTCCCGCTCCATTTAGTCGTTGAGATCATCCAATTCATGTCCCTAAAAAGCCGCTTTTAATTTGCTTCTATTCTTGAGAGCAGCCTGGAAAAATGCTTCTGCTCCACTATCGCTTTCAACACAAATAAGGATATTTGAAGAAATCAAAAATTGTCAGTCGTAACTTGTAAAAAGGTTCACCGCGTTTCTTCTTCTGGCGAATTATTTTTCTTGACGATAATCCGCCAAAATATAAAATCGAAATTGGGGAAATCTCAGCATAATTAAGAGTAATAGACCATGATCCGTAAAGGATCAACATAAAATGGGAGGCGAAAAATGGAAATCGCAAAAAAGTTAGGTGTCCTCGTGCTGGTCGCGTTTGTTTTAGGAGCATGTGCTTCGCATAAAGCCGGCTTTATTCTCGTCAAAAATACCAATGAATATATGAACTACCAAAAGCAAGAGGATGTCGAAATAGCGGCCGACCTGTACGCCAATGAATTAAAAACAAAGGAAGGATTTTATCTCAACGTGAATGAAAAAAACTTCTATCCGGTAAATTTGATAGTCAGAAATAACTCAGAAGGTAGACTGTTTCTCTTAAAGGCAGATGTCAGGATTGTTGACTCTGTCGGAAACCAGTATTTTCCAACCTCATGTTCCGTGATGTCAGGTGAATTTGAGCGAAGCAAGATAGCATACGCTTTGTTAGGTTTTGGCATTTTCAGCTATTTGTCTGCAGATGAAGCGAACAAGAGAATGGAAACGGATCGGCGCGAAAAGGAATTGGCTAATGATCTTGTAATAAGCCCCGGCCAGAGGGCGTCGGGATTCGTATACTTTAAGATGCCTGAAGGTTTTAAACCTAATGGAATGATCCTTAAAGTCAAGCTAGAATCACCCGAGACAAAGAAGACACATTCCTTTGATTTGCAGCTATAGGCGTTAAATAGTCTTTTCATTGGCCTATGCCTGACCATGGTTTTCTTAACGTGGCACTGTGAGGTCAGCTGGGGAGCATAAACAGAAGCGGGGTACGGTCCGGACAGGTCCGTTCCGTTTAGTTCAGCCAATAATGAAGCGTTTTGTCAGCCGCAAATGTGTACTCTTGAGCCTGCTCGACGGCCCCGAGGGCGAGCTACCCCAATTGCACATAAAGGCGAGCTCTGAGGGCGGTATACAACAAGTAAGGCGGGTCACAGCTATTTTTTTAAAGCTTTTCCGTTGACCTCTGACCGGTTAATTTAATAGACTGCAACTGCATGCGTCGCTATTTTATCTTTTTGAGTTCGAGTTTGAGTCTTCTGATGTACGCTATCGACGGCACTGTCGTGGCAGTGGCTTTTCCGAACTTCACGCGGGAATTGCATACGAATGTTCTCTGGTCTGCTTGGACTATCTCTATTTTTTATATCGCCGTCACTATAGCTATGCCCCTTGCGGGCAATCTGGCTGATAGTTTCGGTCGTAAGAAGGTGTTTGTAGTTTCGCTCATCCTTTTTACGGGCAGTTCTCTCGCCTGCGGACTCGCACCAACCATTCAAACATTGATCGCTTTCAGGTTTCTTCAGGCGTTGGGAGGCGCCTGTTTTCTGCCCAGCGCATCAGGAATCGTTAGCGACTGTTTCCCGGAACACCGCGAGGCTGCCATAGGCCTGTTCTCCAGTATCTTCAGCATCGGAATGGTCATCGGACCCAATCTCGGTGGATGGATCGTAAGCCGATATTCGTGGCGTTACATCTTTTACATCAATGTGCCAATCGGCATCGCCCTGATCGTGGCGACCATGATGTTGCTTCGCGAATCCAGGATCGTGGCGCGTACTCGGGTCGACCTGGCAGGTGTTGCGCTCATGAGCGGAACGCTCCTTTTTCTCATGCTGGGCCTCAATTTCGTTGCTGAAAGTTTTTCCCCGTATCATGTCGCCATTGCGGCCATGCTCGTCATCGCCAGTTGCTGTCTTGCGGTCCTTTTTCTGAAACAAGAAAAAGCTACGGCAGAACCGATACTTGATATCGCACTGCTGCAGTCGAAACCTTTCATGGCGGCAAACACATCCAATCTGATTCTGGGCATGACCACGGTCAGTGTGTATGCGTTCGTACCCTATTATGCAGTCTCGGTCCATAAGTTTTCCACCCTCATGAGCGGTATGATTCTCACCCCGAGGTCATTTGCGATGGCTGGTGCGGCTACGGTGACAAGTTTTCTTTTAAGAAGACTGGGTTACCGTTGGCCGATGGTGTTCGGTTTTGCCGTCGTGTCGATTACCACGATATTTCTTGCACCGTCACTTTTTCCATGGAATGTTGCTATGGGTAGTTGGGGCACTGTGGAGACGCTTTCATTTCTGCTTTTCATCAACGGCCTCGCCGGCGGGGTGGTGTTTCCTGCTGCCAATAATGCCTGTATAGAGCTGATGCCCGATAAAGTGGGCACGATTGTGGCATTGAGAAATACGTTCCGAAGCATAGGCTTTGCGCTCGGTACCTCGTTCCTCACGGGTGTCCTTCATGTGGCCTCCGGCCCGGCCAGGGGATTCACGATTGTATACGTCTGCTCCGGCCTTCTGTGTTTGGCCTCAATTCCCCTTCTGTTCCTGATGCCGGCCGGAAGAGCGCCTTGAACGTTGAGCTGCAGGTATCATTATATAGATAAGGGTGGAGAGAAGGCCCGTATGACCAATGCCTCTCCCTTGACTGTCGAGCTCTTCTCTTGAAAAAACAATAGTAAATTCTCTATAATTGCCTTACACTAAAAGACAGCGGATCAAATGGAATCCGATTGTAGCTCAGCCATCCCGAGCGTATGTTCGGGGACGTTGCTGGATGTTATTTTGAAATTAAATTCCTATGTGTGAAGATGACGGTTACACGAAACTGGTTCTGAAAGGGGTGGCTGTTGTGGCCGTGGGCCTGTCCGCCATCTTTTGCCCCCATACCCTCGTCTTTCTATTTACCTTCCCCGTGCTCAGTTCTTTGAAGGTCTATCACATACTCTGGTTCCTGTCTATGGCGGTCTTCGTAAAACGGATGACACCAAGGTTCAACGCAAAGATGTCTTCGGGGAAGATATTCGGGAGAAATTTCGTGAGCAGTGCGAACGAAGACACCGGCAGAAGGAAGGCCAAATTTCTTATCGCAAAACGAAAGACCGACAGCGGGGCTATACGATCGGGATTGTACTGGATACTCCTGCTCCTTGTCATGTGGATGTGGCGTCGCGTGGGCATACTCCCTGACGTCTGGCTGTATGTGATTGTTCTATTCTTTGTGTTCATGGACCAATTTTGCATCACGGTTTTCTGTCCTTTTCAATGGCTCATGCGGAACAAGTGTTGCAACACGTGCAGAATAAACAATTGGGGCTATTGTATGGCCTTTTCACCATTTGTATTTATCCCGACATTCTGGACCTATTCCATATTGCTCTTTTCGGTGGCGAGCCTGGTCCAGTGGGAGTATCTTTATTTGAGGCATCCCGAGAGGTTCTACGACATCTATAATGCCAATCTGATGTGTAAGAACTGTAGGACCCAATGCAGAAGGAAATCTCATAGATCTGTTGAATCGTAACGGCGAGAGACGTGTGATGGGTAACGCGGGGCGCGTGCTGGGGGTGCGTGCTTCGGCTGGTTAAAGGGCCGATGACGAGCCCCTTATTAAGGATCTCCTAGCTCATTCTTGAGCGAGATGGGGAAGGCTCCGACAGCTTCTGCTGGTGGAGGGGGCGACGTGAGCCCCAGTATTAGATATCAGGCGTAAGCCTGCGTCTCGGGTAACCGAGACAGAAGGGGAGGCTCCATACGGCTTTGCCGTTGGAGGGGGCGACGCAAGCCCCAGTACTTGTATTTCGCGGCCTTTCCATTTAAACTATGATGTTATGTCGTGTGCCGCAAGACTCAATCATGTGGGAGGCTACGGTGTCTGAATATCACGAAGCGATCATTATCGGTGGCGGGCCTGCGGGGCTCACGGCCGGAATTTATCTCATGAGGGCCGGCATTGATACGCTGCTTGTCGAGAAAGTGCTTCCCGGCGGGACCCCGCTTAACACCGGACGGATAGAGAACTATCCCGGATTTGCGCATGGGATTTCGGGCAAGGAGTTGATGGACAGGTTTGCAGAGCATGCAAAGACGTTCGGTCTTCCCGTGCGCGAGTTCGCACAGGTGGAGTCCTTGAGTCGAGAGGAAAAGGGATTCGTTATGAAGACCTCGAGCGGCCTTTTTGAGTCCATGGGCATTATCGTTGCGAACGGGACCGAATCGCTGAAGCTGAATATTCCCGGGGAGAAGGAGCTTGTGGGAAGGGGCATATCGTATTGTGCGACGTGCGACGGAATGTTCTTCAAGGACCTCAATGTAGCGGTGATCGGCGGGGGTGATGCGGCGGTTGAGGAAGGCTTGCTGCTCGCAAATATCGCAAAGAAAGTCTACATTGTCCACAGAAGAGATACATTGAGGGCGCAAAAGATACTCTGCGACAGGGCTTTCAAGAACGATAGGATTGAATTTCTTTGGAACAAGAAGCCCGTTGAAATAGCAGGCAAGGACCAGGTAGAGTATGCTCTCATCGAAGATACAAAGACCGGTGAGCGCTCGCGACTCGAAGTGAGCGGCGTCTTCATTTACGTCGGTGCGGCTCCCGATACCGCCTTCCTCAGAGAATTAACAGAGCAAGATAAGGCCGGATTCATCGTGACCGATCAAGAGCTTTCCACCAGGACGGAAGGGCTTTTCGCCGCAGGAGACGTGAGAAAGAAGACACTCAGACAAATTACCACCGCCGTGGGAGACGGCGCTCTTGCGGCGGTAAACCTCGAAAAATACATTCTCGAGAAGAAACTGTGAAATAGGTGAACCGGTCTTCTCAGGCTGGACCCCGTTCATCATTTGAAAGGAGCACCAATTTCGGAAAACAATACGTTGCGTGAGAGGTCACAGGGTAATGAAAAAGCTCTACATCACTGATTGCGAAGGTCCTGTTTCGACGAACAACAACGGTCACGAGGTTGCGCAGGAATTTGTTCCGGAAGGTGAAAGGCTTTTTGCGCTGCTTGCCAAGTTTGATGAGTATCTCAGTGATATTGAGAAGGCAAGAGGCCATGAGCCCGGTAGCTCGTTGAAATACATGCTTCCTTTTCTTAAAGCGGCGGGCGTGACCGACAAGGGTGTGCGGGAATTCTCGGGTAAACGCGTAAACGTGATGAAAACGGTTCAGGATACCCTGGGCTCAATCCGAGAAACTATGGACGTATATCTCATCGGCACGAGTTACGTGCACCATGTGGACGAAGTAGGAAGACAGATTGGGCTAGACCCCGCCAACGTTTATGGCACGCAGGTGGCCTTCGATAGTTATGAAATGGGTGAGAGGGAACAAAAGATGTTTACAGGACTTCGTAACGCCTTCTTGCAGCTACCCATGATTTCATGGAGCCCGGAGGGCCTTATTCCCCCTCACGCTCAGTTCTCAATAGACTCTCTCAAGGCGTTTTTGCTTGAACGATTCCCTACCCTGCCTGCCAATCAATGGATCAAGAGCGTGAGCCTTCTCGCCGGGAAGAGCAAAGCTGATACGATTATCAATATTACGAAACGCGCCGGCCAATCGCTCCGGGATGTGGTCTACGTGGGTGATAGCGCAACCGATGTGGACGCCCTGACCCTTGTCATGGAGAACGGAGGGCTCTCCATAAGCTTCAACGGGAACAGGCATGCGATACTCAACGCTGAATATGTCGTAATCAGCAGGGAAACGGACGTTCTGAAAGATGTGGCTATTTCCTTTGACGAGCACGGCAAGGGTGCCATCAAGCAGGGCACATTGCGGGAGGGCGTTTTTGTGTTTAGTCGTGCCAACTGCAATACGGAGAATGTTATTTGCATGAGCGAGAATATGCGAAGAGAAATCGGCTTGGAAGCGTCAGATGGTGAGGAATGAAAGCCTCCTCATTGTTTTTGTGCGTCTTTCTGCTCATGCCCTTTTCTTACCTGTACGCTCGGGACAGCATCATATTCTGTCAGGTTGGGGAGCGTGATCCTGCCCTATGGAACATGGTGAAGAAGTATTTCACCGGCAAAGGTTACGGTGTGAGCATCTATGAAGGAGCGGACAGCATAGAAAAACAGGTGGCGAACGCAAACAGAATGAACAGAGAAAAGGCGGCCCTGCTCATGGCCATCGAGCTCGCTCCGTCTGACACAGAAAATATATTTGTCGCCATATCGAACGCAAAGAAAGGAAGGGGCGCTATTCTTGAGATTGACGAAGTTCCTGCTGCTCACGGGGTCGAATCTGAGGAACTCGCCCAGGACGTGGCTACACCCTTCGGAAAAAAAGTGAAGAGGATTCCTGTCTTCGTTTTGCTGGGGGTTGATATGCCTGGCGTCTTTCTGAGGATTGATTGTCCCAGGGATAAAATTGGCGAGGTGCTTAATAAGCTTGACCAGGGCATCCAGAAATATCTGAAAAGAGGTGTGAAGAATGAGAGCGAACGGTAGGGCGAATGATTCCATTCGACAGCTCAAAATTGAGAAAAATTTCTTGAAATATCCCGAGGGATCGGTGCTCGTGGAAATGGGTGAAACCAAGGTGATTTGTCAGGTCAGCGTGGAAGAAAAGGTTCCGGTTTTCTTGAAGAACAGTGGTAAGGGATGGCTTACCGCGGAATACTCGATGCTTCCCCGGTCCACTCATACAAGGTCCATGCGCGAGTCGGTTTCCGGCAAGATCGGTGGAAGAACCCATGAGATCCAGAGGCTCATCGGCCGGGCGCTCAGGGGCGTTGTCAACCTCGACATCATAGGCGAGAGAACCATATGGATTGACTGCGATGTCATTCAAGCTGATGGTGGAACCAGAACCGCGAGTATTACCGGCGGATACGTGGCCCTGGTTGAGGCGCTCTGGAGCATGAAGAAGAAGGGGCTCATCCAGAAGATACCATTGCGTGACAGCGTGGCGGCAATCAGTGTGGGGCTGGTGGACGGCGAAGCCATTCTCGATCTCTCCTACGAAGAAGATTCCCGTGCAGAAGTGGATATGAACTTTGTCATGACCGGCAAAGGCCTCCTCATTGAAGTGCAGGGAACAGCGGAAAAAAAGCCCTTTACAAAGGAGCATTTTGACCTGATGTACCAGTATGCGGCTAAAGGCGCGAGTGAAATAACAAGGCTCCAGAAGATTGCCCTCGGGCCGCTCTTTCCCTTATGAAAGAGGTCATCATAGCCACAGAAAACAGGGGCAAATTCCAGGAAATAAAATCGTTACTTGGGGATATATTTGAGACGCTCTACTCACTCAATGACTTTCCTGAGAAAGTCTTTGTTGATGAAGACAGCCCGGTATATGTGGCAAACGCGCTGAAGAAGGCGAGGAAAGTGGGCGACAGGTTTGGTATGGCAACGCTCGCGGATGATTCCGGCCTTGAGGTCGAAGCCCTCCAAAACAGGCCGGGGGTCTATTCTTCCCGATACGGAAAAAACGATGATGAGAGACAGACGAGGTTGCTCAGCGAGCTCAAGGCAACTCCCTTTGAGAGAAGAAAGGCAGTCTTCAAGTCCTACGTGGTCTTTTACATGCCGGAGCGGGAGAGATGTTATGTTTTTTACGGAGACCTTAAGGGGTACATCGGGTTTGAAAGGCATGGGACAGGAGGGTTTGGATTCGATCCGGTTTTCTATCTGCCCGAACGCAATAAATATCTTGCGGAGCTTTCCCTGGAGGAGAAGAACGCTTTAAGTCACAGGGGAAAAGCCCTTTTGGCCCTCAGGAATTTTCTGAACACGGATTTTTTCCGGGGATCCAGAGGTTTTAGCATCTAGACGCTGTCCGTGGTCTTTCCGATCTTCTGTCGAAGACCACATGCCATCTTGTACGAAACGCGAGAGAACGGCGCGAAGGCGGGCAGAACTCAAGGCTCGTAGCAAGCGTGGTCCACATTCATAACATCCCGGGTGAATGGAAGAAATGGTCCCAACGAGAATCGAACTCGTGTTTCCGGCGTGAGAGGCCAGCGTCCTAGGCCGCTAGACGATGGGACCGAGTGTGAAGAATAGTAGCAGAAAAGCGCCCAATTTTCCACAAAAATGTAAACCGAAAGGCACAGGAGGCGGTGAGCCCAAGTACCCCGCGGGCGCTTGAGCGTTGGGCGCCGGCTTCACTGCACGGGGAGATACCCCTATACATTTGTTCCGATTGCTATTATAATGAAGACACGTGGCGTAAATCCCGTTTGAGAAAGATAGCGCAGATTGACACCTGTTTTGGAAGGAGGACGAATGTTTGGCTTAGGAATGCCGGAACTGATAGTCATATTAATCATTGTTATCCTTGTCTTTGGAGCGGGACGGATTTCCGACATAGGGGGCGCTATAGGGAAAGGTATCAGGAATTTCAAGAAGTCCATGAATGAACCTCCGGAGATTGACGTTACCCCGCCAAAGGATGAAAAAGAGAAGAGCAAGGAGGAACCAAAGTAGCGGCTCCGTGTCAGATGAGGCACGGCGCTTGATGTGTGCCTCAAGCATCCCCCTCACAGTACCTTGATAATCTTTAGAAATATTCGTACAATGCTGCCATGGAAATCGTAAACGGTTTCGAGAGCTCTTCTATACAGAAGGCCGTGCGTCTGCTCGACCAGGGAGATGTGGTCGCCTTTCCCACGGAGACCGTCTATGGTCTCGGCGCCGATGCGCAGAACCCCTATGCTGTGGCAAAGATATTTCAGGTCAAAAACAGGCCTCGCTTTGATCCCTTGATCGTTCATATAAGCCAAAAAGATTGGATTTTCCGCTATGCTAAACATGTTTCGTCGGATGCCCGAAAGCTGATAGAGGTGTTTTGGCCGGGTCCTCTCACCCTGCTTCTTGAAAAACAATCACTGATACCGGACATCGTTACGGCCGGGCTGTCAACGGTAGGCATGAGGATGCCGGCCCACGGCGCGGCTCTTAACCTCATCGATACGCTTAACAGGCCCATCGCTGCGCCGAGCGCCAACCCGTTCGGCTACATGAGTCCCACGAAGGCTGCCCATGTTGCCCGCATGCTCAAGGGGAAAATCCCGTTGATTCTGGACGGAGGTGACAGCGTTTTCGGCATAGAATCGACGATCATTTCATTTCAGACCCGCGGGGTCTACATTCATAGACACGGGGCCGTGAGCGAGGAAGACTTGAGGGAACACGTTGAAATAGTGGAGAGCATTGATGATGGTTCGGTCTGCCGGTCCCCGGGGGAGCTTCCTTACCATTATGCGCCAATGAAACCCCTGAAGATCGTGGCCGGTCCCGAGGACGTCAAAATAGACAACTCTTCGTTTCTCTCCTTTCGCACGCCAGAGAGCCAGACGCGGGCGCGCTATATGAAGGTGCTTTCGGCCACGGGAGACTTGAACGAGGCGGCGGCAAATTTCTTTTCGAGTCTCATCGATCTTGACCGCGAAGATGTGGACATCATCTATGCGGAAAAAGTGCCCCCGACGGGCATCGGGAGGGCTATCATGGAACGGCTCAACAAGGCCTCGAAAAGGGGTATCCGATAGGCTCATCACGACCCATTGATAATTTGGACAATACATGATATGGTAATTTTCATGAAAATATGGGCGTGCATAAGGATCTCATAAAATATAACTAGTTGATATTATTTAGGTATTCTAATTAAGTCAAAACGCGCAAAAGAGGATGATAATGAATAAAATCAAGAGGATAAAAACCGGTTTTTACTATTTATACACAGGTTTTCCACAGAAAATGTGGAAAAAACCTGGAACCTCTTTTGTTCTTAAAACTTGCATCATATTCCTCTGCCTCTTTCTCCTGGGTTCATGTACCTACCTGAAAAAGATGAAGGGAACCGACACGCCGAAGTCAACGGAGAAGCCGAAGCCAACGGAGAAGCCGAAGTCAACGGAGAAGCCGAAGTCAACACCGGTCCTTGAGAATGCGCTTATATCCATGAACGAAACAGAAATTCGCGCAAAACTGGGCGAACCTACCATGGTGAGTATCACGCCTGAGAACCATATCCTCTGGACGTATACGCCCTCGTGGAAACTGATGCCTGACAATAGGGATACCGTCTATGTAGAGTTTGAAAATGGCAAAGTGATTAAAGTTCTTAAGGTAAAGGAATAGCAAAGGTGGACTATGCTTTGTGAAAAATGCGGAAGTGCGATTGAAAGTATTACCTGCGATCAGTGCGGCAACGTAATTGTGAAGCTCGGCCCTTTTTGTTATTCTTGCGGCAGGGAGATTGTTCCCTCAGCAGACAAACAGGAGGCCGATACCGTCGATTTTACCGAAAGGCTCCTGTGTGTCGATGGGGCCTGCATCGGCGTAGTCGAGAAGGGGGTATGTAAGATATGCGGAAAACCATACACATCGGAATCGTAGCAATTCTCTTCGGTTTTACCCTGTGGTCCTGTTCCACAACCTATACGAAGTATTCCAGTGACATTCGTGACGGAAAGGAATTCCTGAACGAACAGGAATATGCCAAGGCTGAGGGTGCTTTCCAGGACGCGGTGAATAACCAAAGGGATCAAGCTTCGCTAGCCTTCCTGGCCATTACAGAATATAGAATGGGTAATTTGGAAAGTGCGGAAAAGCTGATACAAGAGGCGGCTCAAAGTAAAACCAGCACACTTTACAATATCAGGGCGTTCGGGTACAGGGCGATTATACTTATGAAGCGAGACAAGGCCCAGGGGCTCGTCGCGCTGAAAGATTACATCAGCCGTTACGAGTATTCATACCCGCTCCCTTCTATTAAAGACCTAAAGAAAATGGTAGCCACCGGTGCCGTTGATGAGGCGCGCCTCGAGAAGATCATCGACGATGAGATATGGTGGTATGAGACCGAGGTGGAGCAATATCTGTCCACGGGTACCGGATTCTATGACCGTCTGGGAAGGGACAACGGCGGGGTCTTCCATTAGCACAGACGAGACGGTGCATGGGTTTATTTGAAAAGGTAAAACAGGGTCTCGCCAAGACGAGAGACCAGCTCATAACCCGCGTAGAATGGGCTGTTACGGGTAAACCCATGGGCGAAGAGGCCTTCGAGGAAATCGAAGAAGCGCTCCTTTTGTCCGATGCCGGTTTCGAGACGGCGGAACTCATCATTACATCCCTCAAAGATCAGTGGAAGCGTGGTCAGATCAAAACGGCCGATGATGTCAAACGTTCCATGAAAATGGAAATCGAAAAGATACTCAAGCCTGTTGAATCGCCGATTGTCGTAGACGGCACGCACCCTTTTGTGATACTCGCCCTCGGCGTAAACGGCGTCGGTAAAACCACGACCATAGCGAAAATGGCGAGCATCTACCAGCATACAGCCAAGACGATCCTCTTCGGGGCCTGCGACACCTTCAGGGCCGCAGCCATCGAGCAGCTCGAGGTGTGGGCAGAAAGGCTCAATATCGCCGTGGTAAAACACGCGCAGGGGTCGGACCCCGCTGCCGTGGCATTCGACGCGGTAAAAGCCGCAAAGGCGCGCAACATAGACATTCTCATACTTGACACCGCCGGGAGACTCCACACCAAAGCGAACCTTATGGAGGAAATGAAGAAGATCAAGAGGGTAGTGAGCAAAGAGCTTGACGGAGCCCCCCACGAAACGCTCCTCATTGTGGATGCAACAAATGGGCAGAATACCATTGCACAAACCAGGACATTTCACGAGGCCCTGAACGTGACAGGCATGATCATTACGAAGCTTGACGGCACCGCAAAGGGAGGATTCATTTTGCCTATCGCTCACACGCTCAAGATTCCGGTGAGGTATGTGGGGGTGGGCGAAAAGGTCGATGACCTGATACCATTCAGCGCCAGAGATTTTGCCGAGGCTATCCTTTAGGGCTTACTCATCTCATCGACAGTGATCACGTTCTGACGCGGGAGAACCCCGGTAAAGAGCCTTCAGGTAGGAAGGCTGAGCTCGCCCGTCGCGATTCGTTGTAATGTTTCTGAATACAAGATATGTTCCTCAGTCAGAACGCGCGCTGCGAGCGTTTCGGGCGTGTCGTCCGGCATCACAGGCACTCGTCTTTGCGCAAGGATCGGGCCTGTATCGTATTGCTCGTCAACGAGATGGATGGTGACTCCGCTCTCCTTTTCCCCGGCGGCGATCACCGCCTCGTGCACGTGAATACCATACATACCGGCGCCGCCGAACTTGGGAAGAAGCGCAGGATGGACGTTGAGAATCCGTCCCCGGAAGTGAGCGAGCGTTTTGGGACCGAGTTTCTTCATGTACCCGGCCAGGATCACGATATCCACGCCGTGGCGCAAAAGGGCATCGAGAATGGCCTGATCGAGTTCTACGGGGTCGGGATGGGTCTTTCCGCTCAGATAATAGTGAGGCACGCCCTCGGTTCTTGCCCTGGCGATAGCGCCTGAATCGCTATTATTGCTCACAACGACTGCCGGTATGGCCTCAAGTTTTCCCGATTTGCAGGCGTCGATGATAGCCTGCATATTGCTTCCGCCGTGCGATGCCAGGAATCCTATCTTCATAGTTTCACCTGTGTAATAAAGAATGTGCCGAGCTCAACTGCCAGGGTATGAATCTGTTGAGCTTGTATGTAAATTTCTCCGCGTCGTAGCGCCGTGGGCATCTTTCTGAAAAACAAACCCGCACCAGCTGTTCTTTAGCTCCGCGTTAAGGCAGGAAAGGGGGGCGAAAAGGGACAGCAATTCCTCTTTGTTGCGCCTGAGCACGCCCGAAACGAGAAGATACCCGCCTTTGTTCAAAAGGTCGATGATATGGGCTGACATGCCCCTGAACGTGGCGATGTCGATGTTGGCGAGAACAATATCGTAGCCCCCGGTCACCTGTTGCAGATCGCAGCAGGTAATATCGACGGCGGCGCGGTTCAAGGCGATGTTCTTACGGGCCGAGGCCACGGCATCTTCATCGACATCCACAGCAAGGACGTGGCCTGCCTCAAGGAGCGCAGCATACAATGAGAGGATTGCTGACCCGCATCCCAGATCAAGCACGCTCTTGCCCTCCATGTTCATGCCGCTCATCAGTTTGATCATCAATCGGGTCGATTCATGCCTGCCCGTGCCGAACGCCATACCCGGCTCGATGAGAATACGAGGGCCATCGCGTCTTGTCTTGTTCCAGGGCGTTAATATTGTGAGTCCTTCAACTCTGATTGGACGAAAATATTTCTTTGACAGCTCCGCGTAATCGCGCTCGGGCTCATCTGTGACCAGGATATCCTCGGCCGGTACGTGCAAAGCTTTGATCATTTTGAGAAAGGTTTTGACGTTTTCGGGATAGCATTTGACGACCGAGTAGCGGCCCATGTCCTCCACCCATATGCCCGACGCGCAAAGGGATTCATAGAAAGCCTCCGGAAGGAGTTCTTCGGCCCCTTTTAAGACTTTAATATCAACACGAGTTCGCAATTTCTTTTGAGGTGTCACGGGGGGGTCCTTTTTTGAAGAAAAGGCCATAGGATCCCTTTTCTGCCCCGTCATGCATCTGCTTCCAGGATGCTTCCCGTGTTCTTGAGATCGTAACCCGTGAAGTCCCGTATATGATGGAGAAGCGAAGGGTGCTCAAACAAGGAGAGGAAGGTTTTGACCTGGGCAGTATGGAAATAATCGATAGGGATGACAAGATCGAACCGTTCCTCAAAAAGCGGGATGAAATCAAGATCGAGAATATGCGCTGTGTGCTCTATGCCGAGAGCCGCGTCGGCCTCTCCTTTGAGCACCGCGATGCCGGCCTCCATATGAGATGCCGCTTCGTTGCCGTAACCGCTCACCGCCGATTGGGCAACACTTTGTTCCCGAAGGAGGAAATCAAACAGCAGACGCGTTCCGGATCCCTGATTTCTGTTCATAAAGACGACACCTTTGTTGGATAGGTCCTTAATGGAACGAATGCCTTTGGGGTTATCCTTCCTCAACATGAGCCCCTGGGTCCGGTAGAACAACTGGAGAGCCCGATAATCGTCTTTTGAGAGGTACCGGGCTATATAAGACAGGGTGTATGATTTCTTTTCCAAATCAAGCATATGCACGCAGGACATGTTGGCGGCCTTTGCCTCGAGGAGTCTCAAGCCATTTATGCTCCCCACGGGGGCGTAGTAGATCACACCTTCGTTTCTCCCATTGAAAAGATCGATGACCTGTCTTAACAGGGGATCGTCGCTGCCGGCGATGAGCACATGCTTTTCACGCTCGGTATTTTCCAATATCCACTTGTCTATAAGTTCCTTGGCGAAGGCTATCTTGCCTCCGATTTTTACATGAGGCAGTGTTCCTTCCTGGGCGAGCTTGTAAATTTTTTTCTCATTGATCTTCAGGTATTTTGAGAGTTCTTTGGCAGAAAGAATTTCCACATAGTGATTATATCGAAAAAAAGCTCTATTGGCAACTGCACCCACGGGCCCCTTTTTAGCTCATAATTATAAGGGATCCGCGCCTGCGAGACGGTGGACGGCCAAGAAAGAGCGTTTTTTCCTGCGCCTTCCGTTCCTATCGGGCAGGACGAGCGGGGATCGGGATTGTTTGAGATCCTCCTTTTGGATTTGCCCGTTGTTTGAGCAGCCAGCGACGCTTCATATGGTTGTATCAATTGGTTATTATTGGTTATCGATAGTAATTATAAGTTGTCTATTTATATTGACTTACGGTCCTGGTGGGATTATTTTATATCGCATATTAAGCATGCCATATGGGGATGAAACTATGAAGAAATGGTTCGTTTTCACTGTCCTTTGCTTGGCCGTCGGTTTGCCTCAGTTTTGCGGGGCACAAGAGAACAAGTTTATTCTCATGGCGAGTACGATCGGCCCCATCGATTCGGGCATTGTCGACGTTCTCGAAAGCAGATTTGAAGCAGAATCGGGCATACGGGTGCGCCACGTTGGCGCCGGGACCGGCGCCGCACTTGATATTGCCCGAAAAGGGAATATCGATCTTGTCCTGGTGCACGCCAAAAGCTTGGAAGAGAAATTCATGAAAGAGGGATACGGAACGGAAAGGATCGATTTCATGTACAATGACTTTGTCATTTTGGGTCCTTCTAATGACCCTGCCGGAATCAGAGGCGTGAAAAGGGCAGACGAGGCATTAAGGCGAATTGCTGAAAAAAGGGTCCTATTTATCAGTCGTGGCGACCAATCGGGCACGCACGTTGCTGAGATGTCTCTTTGGGAGGAGGCCGGCATCAAACCGGCGGGCCCCTGGTATAGGATTTACGAGAGAGGCGCCGAAGGGAATGCACCCACGTTGCTCGAGGCCGACAAGCAGGGGGCATATACGGTCATGGACCGGGCCACTTTGCTCACATTGCAGAAACAAATCAAGCTCGTGGTTCTGGTGGAAAAAGACGAAGCCTTACTCAATTATATCAGCCTCATTCCGGTAAACCCGAAGAAGATTCCAGGTGCAAACTATTTAGCGGCCATGGCCTTCATTACCTGGCTCACGGATGCGGCCAAGGGCCAGGCTATCGTTCGCGATTTTGGTAAGGCGGAATTCGGAAGCCCCCTTTTTTTCCCCAATTCGAAACAATGGAGAGACAGAGAGGGGCGAGGCAGATAGCTGAACAAAACGTCACTTGAAGGAGAATTACCATGAAACGCATCAATTATATGCTGGCATTTGTTTTGGCGCTTGTGGGGTTTTTTGCAATCCCTGGCCTTTGTGCCCCCATCGAGAAGAACATCATTCTTGCAACCACGACAAGCACACAGGATACAGGCCTGCTCGATGTGCTCATTCCGGCTTTCGAAAAAAAGATGGGGTATTTTGTGAAGACCATCGCGGTTGGTTCGGGCCAGGCCATGGCCATGGGCCAGAAGGGTGAGGCCGATGTACTCCTTGTCCATTCTCCTGAAGCGGAGCAGAAATTTGTGGCCGAGGGTTACGGGGTAAATCGGAGACTCATCATGCATAACGATTTTGTGCTTGTGGGACCCGCTACCGACCCAGCCAAAACCAGGGGGACGAAACCCACGGTAGATGCATTCCGGAAAATTGCCGCCTCGCAGAGCCTTTTTATGTCACGAGGCGATAACTCGGGTACCGATGCCAAGGAAAAATCAATTTGGAAAGCGGCGGGTACCAAATATCAAGGCGAGAAATGGTATCAGGAGACCGGTCTTGGTATGGGCCAGACCCTGAACGTGGCGTCCGAGAAGAAGGCGTATACGCTCACCGATCGGGGCACGTACCTGTCTCTCAAGAAGAACCTGGGTCTTGAAATACTCGTCGAGGGGGATGCCGTGCTGCTTAACATCTACCACGTGATCGAAGTGAACCCCTCGAAGTGGCTTAAAGTGAACGTGGAAGGCGCAAAGGCCTTTTCCGATTTCATGGTGTCGCAGCAAACCCAGGGCCTTATCAAGACATTCGGCGTGGAAAAATTCGGGGCGCCCCTTTTCTTTCCCGACGCAGGCAAGAAAGACGAAGATCTCGGGAAGTAAATGGAACTTATCTTTGAAGGCATAAGAAAAGCGTTTGTCTTGCTCTTTACCCTGGACCCTGAGGTCATGGGCATTACGTTTCTCTCGCTCAAGGTGTCGGGCGCGGCCACGCTCGTGAGCCTCGTCATAGGCATTTCCGTGGGGACGGTGGTTGCCCTTTCCAGCTTTCCGGGAAAGAAGCTCGTTGTTAGTCTCATCAACACGGGCATGGGCCTTCCGCCCGTGGTCGTCGGTCTTTTTGTTTCCATACTCCTCTGGAGAAACGGCCCGCTCGGTTTCCTGGGCATTCTCTACACACCGCTCGCCATGGTCATCGCCCAGGCCATCATTGCAACACCGATCGTCATGGGGATTACCGTTGCCGCCGTGCAACAGCTTCCAAAGAAATTGAGGCTTCAGATTCTCGCACTCGGCGCCACAAGGGTGCAGATGGTTTGGACCCTGATCAATGAGGCGAGACTACCGCTCCTCGCTGCAGTCATGGCCGGTTTTGGCGGGGTCATCTCCGAGATTGGGGCCTCAATTATGGTGGGCGGCAATATCAAGGGGTATTCACGGGTGCTCACCACGGCCACGGTCATGGAAACAGGCAGGGGCAATTTTGAGGTCGCCATCGCGTTGAGCATTATTCTGCTCGCTCTTGCTTACGCCATTAACTTTATCCTCACCCACATCCAACAGAAAGAAAGACCTCGATAACATGTCCGGCAAAGAATCGATTCATCCTGCAGACACAGTGGTTCCCGTTCTTGAAGGAAGAGGTTTACGGGTTGCGAGAAGCGGTTTTTCAATCCTCGAGATCGATCTCATCTTGATTGCCGAAGGTGAAGTTCTCTCTCTTGTCGGTCCCAACGGGGCGGGCAAAACCACACTGCTCGTGGCCCTCTGTTTACTTACTAAATCGCTTGAAGGGCAGATCTTTTTCCGAGGCGAAAAGGTCGGCGGGGGGATGTCTGTTGATGCCTATCGGAGAAGGATCGCCATGGTTTTTCAAGAGCCGCTCCTTTTCGATACCACGGTTTTTGCCAATGTAGCCTCGGGCCTCAACTTCCGTAAAACAAAGAAATCGATGACGAAGCGGATCGTGGATGAGAATCTCGAACGGTTTGGCATCGCACATCTAAGAGACCGTTCGGCGCGAACGCTTTCAGGCGGGGAAGCGCAGAGGGTAAGCCTGGCCCGCGCCTTTGCCATCGCCCCGGATATCCTCTTTCTCGACGAACCCTTCTCAGCCCTGGACCCGCCCACGCGCGAATCTTTGATAAGCGATTTCGAAGCGATCCTCGGCGAGTCACGGACGACAACGATTTTTGCGACCCACGACCGCATGGAGGCGCTCAGGCTTTCAGACAGGATTGCCGTTATGAACAACGGAAAGACCCTACAGATTGGCTATCCGGAAGAGGTAATGAATCATCCGTTAAATGAATTCATTGCATCTTTTGTCGGTGTGGAGACGATCCTTAGGGGAAGAGTGGCCCATGCGCAGGAAGGGGAGATTGTCGTGTCCGTGGGCAGCGAACAGATTGAGGCGATCGGTGACAACAAACCCGGCGAACAGGTGATCCTCTGTATCAGGCCCGAGAATGTCACGCTTTTGGACGGCTCTTCGGATGCGCAAACAAGCGCGCGAAATCATTTTCCGGGCGTGATCAAAAGGATTACCCCGCTTGGTCTTCATTACCGGCTCGAAATGGACTGCGGGTTTCCCCTTGTGGCCTATGTGACCAAACATTCGCTGGAACATATGTCTCTCTCCGCTGATAAGAAAATTGCCGCGTCCTTCAAGGCCACAGCGGTCCACGTGCTCAAGGCAAAAGGGTAAAATTATCTATAAGAGGGTGCCATGCCGGGGCCATGTCTTGATAGAACGATTCGAACGATCGGTAATATAGTGCACTGAGTGCGACGGCGTAATTTTCTGTTTGCGATTGCCCGATATACGCTAAACAAGATAGAACAATTTAGACCCCACTCGTTTCAATTGGTCCCGGAAAGGATAGTGATATCATTTACAATCTGACGGTTCTGGTATGGGACGACTGCATCTGAAGTAGAGAAAACCATTCCCGCAGCCTCTGGAAATCTACTTGACTTGATATGACAAACTCGTTAGAATCTCATTATTGAGTATTCAATAAAGCCAAACGGGGAGGTTTGTATGAAAAAGGTTCTGTTTCTGTCTTTCGTCGCTTTCATCATAGTCGGTTTCAGCACGGCAGCCCTTGCGGACCAGAAGAATTATGGCTGTGGTCTCGGCTCTATGGCCTTTGAAGGGAATGATGGGCTCATTTCCCAGATCTCGGCAGCTACAACAAACGGCACTTTTGGCAATCAGACCTTCGGTATAACTTCAGGCACGTCGAACTGCGCGCAGTACTCAACCTGGACCTCGAATGAAAAGGCGAACGTTTTTGTGGCAGACAATATGGACAGCCTGGCACGGGATATCGCAAAGGGTGAGGGAGAGCACCTCGACACGCTCGCATCGCTTCTGAATATTGCGGAGAAAGACAGGACATCCTTCAACGCCAAACTCCAGAAGAATTTTTCCCGCATATACACATCTCAGTCCGTGACCAGCACGGAGGTAATCAGGAACATAGAGACTGTTATCTCTTCTACGTAAGTTTTCTGACCTGAGCCGTCTAAGGGAGATGTGGCGCCCGAACAGGTGCTGCATCTCCACACTTCTCACCTGCCTTATCTTTCTTTGTGTCAATATCAATGCTGGTCTTCGCGCAGAGGAGACCTCCTACCTTGAGTCTGTTCTGAATAATGCCCGCGAGATGGGCCTTTCCAAAGATCACTACTGGCACATTCTGCTTCACTACAAAAGAGGCCTTGGCGGTTTTAGAAGCCTCATCGATGATCCAAAATTCTTCCTTGCACCGGACGGCAAGTATGACCCCGCGGCAGAGCTCGATGCCACGATCAGGGCCATCTTTCATACTGAAACCGGTGACACAAAGCCTGCTGTCTGCACATTCGTGGCACGCTATGAATGGATTAAAGAGAAACTCCATCTTGACGAGTCACGAATTCCCCGTCCTGAATGCAGAAATTTCAACACGCCTATCAAATCTTTCGATAATTTCGTCGATGACATTAAACCTGAATCGGTCACCCTGGTTTTTCCTGACGCCCACATAAACAGCCCCGCCTCCATGTTCGGTCATACCCTGCTCGCCGTTGAGACTGCATCGAAAAGCAAACTCCTCGCCTATGCAGTCAACTACGCTGCAGTTACCAAAGAGACATTCGGCCCTCTCTATGCCGTTAAGGGTCTTTTTGGTTTTTACAGGGGATACTTCTCTACTCTCCCCTACTACGGCAAATTACAGGAGTACGGCGATATCGACAGGAGGGATATCTGGGAGTACCCACTCGATTTGACCAAAGACGAAACAAAAAGACTTCTCATGCATCTCTATGAACTCGACAACATCTATTCCGATTATTATTTCTTTGATGAGAACTGTTCCTACGATCTGCTCTTTCTTCTTGATGCCGCCCGTCCGTCCCTTAACCTGACTGACAACCAGGGCGTATGGGTGATCCCCCTTGATACGGTTAAGGCAATCAAGAAAAAAGGTATATTTCTCGGGGCTGAGTACAGACCCTCCCGGACATCAAAGATAGAATATCTGGCATCCCTGTTGCCGAAGGAGGGCCAGGTAAGAGTCCGTATGCTCGCGATGGGCGAGATCGAGCCTGACGGCGAACCCGGACCGGGGGTCTCACAGGCGCAAAAGATACAGATCTACGACCTTGCTATCGAGTACCTCCAGTATCTTCATACGAGCAAGCAGGTATCAAACGATACCTATACCCAAAGATTTATGAAAATGCTACGGGCCAGGAGCGCCTTAGGAGGGCCTCAAAGCGAAGAACGCTCAATCCCCGTTCCACCGAGGCCGGACGAGGGGCATGATTCAAGCCGGATAGGGTTTGCGATTGGATCTAAAATGAATAGACCATTTCAAGAGGTAAGTTATCGGCCTGTCTACCACGGCCTCCTGGATAATGGAAAGGGATATAAAGAAGGGGCGCAGATCATATTCGCAGATACCGCTTTGAGGTATTATTCTCAGGACGATAAGCTGAAACTGGAGAGCGTCGACGCCATCAATATTGTTTCCCTCGCTCCACGAGACCTTTTCTTCAAACCAATTTCATGGAAGGTGGATACCGGTTTGATACAGAGAATCATGGAAGACGGCAAAGATCACATGATCGCTCATCTCAATCCGGCGGGAGGATTTACGTGGAAGAACAGGCTTCTTGGCCTATATTATTTTATGATGGAGTCGGATTTGGATGTGGGCGGCGCCTTCAAGGAGAAGTATGCCCTGGGCGCCGGCGCTTCCCTGGGGCTTATCCGGAATATGACCGACTTCTGGAAAACACATCTTTATGTGAGAGACATCTACTACGGATTGGGAAACGAACACAACCTTTTTGAGGCAAGGCTTATTCAGAACCTTGTTCTTAGCACGAATTCGAGTATCTCTCTCGAGGTTGCGAGAAGCAAGACCCGTGAGTTCTATCAGACCGAATTCAAGTGCGGCCTCAATCTTTTTTTCTGAATGAAGAAGAACTCTGGAATGCATTTGCAAGATGTTATCGCGAGAATAGGCGTGTGATGAACCGTAAAGGTTATCTTCTTTGCGTCCTGGCTCTGCTAACGCTTGCGACCCTCCTTGGTTGCCGGTCACAGCTTATATTCCAGCCTGATAAGGAAATCAGGATAACCCCGGCTGATGTTGGCCTTGCCTACGAAACAGTTTTTTTTGAAACAAGCGACAAGGTAAGGATTTCAGCGTGGTGGATGCCTGCGCAAAAACCGATCGCGGTGGTGCTCTTCTTCCACGGCAACGGCGGAAATATTTCTCATTTCCTCGACTACGCGGTAGTCTGGAACAGACTGGGACTCAGCACCCTTTCCGTTGATTATCGCGGTTATGGATTGAGTGCGGGCCATCCCACGGAGCAAGGGACGTACCGGGATGCTGAAGCGGCCTGGATCTATCTTGTGGAGCAGAGGGTCATAGACCCGCAGGACATAATCATCTATGGAAAATCTCTCGGCGGATCAGTTGCGGCTCGGCTTGCTCAAACTTACACGCCTGGCTTGCTCATCGTCCACTCTTCCTTTACCCGGATTGCCGCCGTAGCGCACGATCTTTTTCCATGGGCCCCGGCGGGACTTATCCTCGGCAATGCCTACAATACTCAGGAATACTTGAAAAGCGTGCGATGCCCTGTTCTTGTTATCCACAGCCGCGATGACGAAATAGTCCGCTTTCATCACGGGCAGGAACTCTATGAGATAGCCCTGGGTAAAAAAGAGTTCCTGGCCTTATCGGGCTCGCATAACGGAGATTTTTATCAGTCTCTTTTGGTGTATGAATCGGGATTGAAGGACTTTATCAATAAGTACCTTCCATCGAAGTGATCGACCGGCACGTGCCCTACGATTTTTTTTCATCCCTCCCGGTACTCTGGAGATCAACTTTTACACGTCTCTTGCTTGCGGCTATGCGCAGACATCACTCTGACCTTGCCGCGTATCCTGTGGCGCCCTTAAGATGTGCAATGAAATCGGCCACGGTTTGTTTAGCAGCGTACTCCCATTCTTCGTGCAGGAGCTTGCCCTGATCTGCCTCTAACATCCCAAGGTCCGTACATCTTCTGAAATCCGATGACCTGTACGTGAACCTGCGTGCCCACACTCTTTTCTTATCCGGTGTAAACATCTCGGCATCGGTACTTATCGTGAGACCCGAGGCAGGGGCGACCCGTGCACGTACCACGCGGAATGCGATGAGGCATTCATTTTGGGCCTCATTAGTTCTTAAGACGTTATTATCAATATACATTTTAGGCCAATCGGATATTTCGGACTGTGCCGTCTCGACAAATCTGCCCATGACGATCTCGCTGTAGTCAGGCAGTTGCACCCGTACCGACAGTTCCTCTCCGGCGTTCGACTCAAGAGCAAGGGTCGTTGCGGCCGCTGCACCTGCCCCGATACCTCCGGTAAGAACGGCCAGTGGGTAGGAGGTAGCTGCGGCTACCTTTGAACCGGAAGTCGGTTTTCTTAGCTTCACAGGCTCGAAGCGGGCCACTTTTATGGATGCAGGATTACCGAGCATCTGCCTGTCAAGGCGTTGCTCAGGGGCGGCGCACCCCTGCAAAACCATGATGATTGCGGATATCAACAGCAGACTGAATCTAAAAGGTAAATTCATGACTCCCCCTTCACGAGTTTCAGTTTGTTTGTCTGCCCACGGTCAATTGTATTATTGAAAATTATTATATCTAAATGGTCTGACAGTCAAGTTCTTTTCATGGGAGGGATTGAACAAGACCACGAAGCTCACCATTGCCTGGCCATGGCGCTGTAGGAACTGTGTCATGACGAGCAAGAGATATCGTTGACATTATCCCGAGGAGGTCTTAGTATGCTTCTACACGCGGCATAAAGGTTTTCTCATTCCAGGATGTCCCCTTGGGGGACGCCTGAGACATAAAAGCGGAGGTATGAAATGGCGGATAAACTCACAATACTTGGCTTTGCTGGAAGTCTCCGGAAAGGGTCATTCAACAGAATGCTGCTCAGAGCCGCCAGCGAGCTTGTCCCGGAGCAACTACAACTCGACACATTCGACCTTGAGGGCATTCCCCCCTTCAATCAGGACTTTGAGAACGATCCTCATCCCACGGTAAAGGCGTTCAAGGAGAAAGTAAAAGCGGCGGATGGACTGCTCATCGTAACGCCCGAATACAACTATTCTGTGCCGGGAGTTCTGAAAAATGCCATCGATGCCGCATCCAGACCTTACGGTACAAGTCCATTTGAAGGAAAACCCGTGGCCATCATGGGTGCCTCAATCGGTATGCTTGGCACGGCCCGGGCGCAGTATCATCTAAGGCAGACCATGGTCTTTCTCAATGCGTTTCCTTTGAACCGTCCCGAGATTATGGTACCCTTCGCCGAAAAGAAATTTGACGAAAAGGGGAGACTCGCCGACGAAGCGACGCGGGAAAAAATCAAAGAGCTTCTAGCTGCGTTGGCGAGGTGGGTGCAAAAGCTGAAATAGGCAGGGTTTTTGGCCTCGTGAGATGATGGCCGGTCTTACTATTGTTCTTGAGAAACAGGAGAAGGTGGCCTTGTTTCGGCGCGCCTCCTCCTGTTTATATGCCCGTTATGATATGTTCTTTTTCAGCTCAGCCAGATACTGGGTGAGTTCTTTGGGAATTTTCTCGCCAAACTGGGCGTAGAACGTCTCGATCCCTTCGATCTCTTTTTTCCAGTGCTCGCCTTTTATCTCGAAGAGCATATCGAGAGTTTCCTTTGAGATATCGAGGCCGCTCAGGTTGAGATCGGCCATCTCCGGCATGTAGCCGATGGGTGTCTTTTTCGCCGATACCGTTCCCTTGACCCTGTCCATCATCCATTTAATCACGCGGAAGTTGTCCCTGAATCCCGGCCAGACGAACTTGCCCTGAGCGTTTTTCTTGAACCAGTTTACGAAGAAGATCTTCGGAGGATTTGTGAGCTTGCTGCCCACGGTCATCCAGTGGCGGAAATAATCTGCCATGTTGTACCCGCAAAAAGGAAGCATGGCCATGGGATCACGCCTCACCACACCTACCTGGCCGGCTGCAGCAGTTGTTGTCTCGGAGCCCAGGGACGACGCTTTAAAAACTCCATGGTTCCAGTCGAAACTTTCACAGACCAGGGGGACCGTGTCGGAGCGCCTTCCTCCGAAGAGGATGGCCGAAATCGGCACGCCTTTGGGGTTATCGAACTCTTTTGAAAGGGTAGGGCAGTTGTATGCCGCTACGGTAAAACGGGAATTGGGATGGGCCACAACCTTGCCCGAGGCGGCGTCCCAGGGATTACCCTGCCAGTCGAGAAGATGGGCGGGGGCCACGTCGGTTAATCCTTCCCACCAGGGGGAATTGGTGTCCGTGTCGAGGCCTGTGTTGGTGAAGAGCGTGGGGTAATATTTACCGGCCTTGAGCGTCTTTATCATCTGAGGATTTGTCTTGTCCCCGGTTCCAGGCGCCACGCCGAAGAACCCGGCTTCCGGGTTAATCGCATAGAGCCTGCCATCCGGACCCACATTGATCCAGGAGATATCATCTCCCAACGTGGTGACATTATAACCTTCGAGAATGGGATCGATCATGGCGAGATTAGTCTTGCCGCATGCGGAAGGAAAGGCGCCGAGGATATACATGGTTTCCTTGGTCTTTTTGTCTTCCACGCCCATAATAATCATGTGCTCGGCGAGCCAGCCTTCCTGGCGGCCCTGGTAGGACGCTATTCTCAACGAAAAGCATTTCTTGCCGAGGAGCGCATTACCACCGTAGCCGGAACCAATGCTCATAACAAGGTCTTCCTGGGGGAAGTGCATGATGTAGCGCTTATTGGGATCGAGCTCGCCGATGGAGTGAAGGCCTTTCACAAACTTATCCGACGAGCCTATCCTGTCGAGTATCTTTTTTCCTGCCCTCGTCATGATATACATGCTCACGACTACGTAGATCGAGTCTGTGATCTGAATACAGGGTTTTGCATAAGGAGATTCAGGATGGCCCATCATGTAAGGGATCACATAGAGCGTGCGACCTTTCATACAACCGTCAAAGAGTTTTGAGACCATGGTCTTGGCCTCTTTCGGTTCCATCCAGTTATTGTTGGGACCGGCTTCTTCTTTTGACGTCGTACACACAAAGGTGAGCTGTTCTGTGCGGGCCACATCGTTTGGATGGCTCCGATGGAGATACGAATTGGCGAAGGCCTGGGGATTCAATTCCCGAAAGGTTTGATGGGGGCCTGTCTTTTCCTTGGTCATCCCGATTTCGATAAGCCGCCTCATTTCGTCTTCTGTGCCCTGGACCCAGTATACCTTATCCGGCTTGGTCAGGGCTGCCTGTGCTTCTACCCATTTTTCAACCGCGTTTGCCATGACTTACTCTCCTTGGGACTTTATTTATTTGGTTTCGGAGCTAAAACTCTCCGTGATCCAATCTTGCTTTCAACGCCTGGAGAATTAAACCTTATTGTCATTTCTGGGGAACCTGATCACGCGAAATCCCGTATACGCTACCGAAAATCCGGTTGTGAAATAGTACACATAATACTATATCCGATTTTATGACTAAAGTATAGCAAGAATCAAGTGTTATTTTATCATGAGTGAAATTATATGAAACGATTGGATAAAGTGTGATATAGTAGACGGATCATATTCTGAACACATCGGGTATCCATGGAAAACAATGACAGCCTGAAAAGAAACGCCCTTCTTGTTGCCTCGCTCAGCTCATTTCTCACTCCCTTTATGGGTTCCTCGGTGAACGTGTCGCTCCCCACCATGGGGCGCGATCTCTCAATGGACGCCATTGCGTTGAGCTGGGTTGCGACCTCCTATATCCTCTCCGCTGCAGCGTTTCTCGTGCCCTTCGGCAGGGCATCTGATATATACGGAAGGAAGAAAATCTTTACCTGGGGCATCATTATCGACAATGCGGCTTCGATCTTCGGGGCCCTTGCCCCGTCCGGCTCTATCCTTATATTCTGCCGGGTGCTTCAGGGGGTGGGCGGCGCCATGATCTTCGGCACAGGCATCTCCATGGTCACAGCGGTGTATCCTCTTCAAGAGCGTGGCAAGGCCCTGGGCATCGTACTGACCACTACCTACATAGGGCTTGCGGCGGGTCCTTTTATCGGAGGATTTCTTACGACCCATCTTGGCTGGCGGAGTATCTTTCTCTCCAATGTCGTGATCGGAGCTGTCATCCTGACTACGACCCTCTGGAAAATCAAACAGGAGTGGGCTGAGGCCCGTGGCGAGTCGCTCGATCTGACGGGGTCCGTGCTCTACGTATTTTCCCTGGTGCTCAGCATGTACGGACTTTCTCTCTTACCCCGATTGATCGGCCTCATACTCGTTGTGCCCGGCGTCGCAGGCTTTGTCTTATTCGTGTTCTGGGTATCGAAGGCACGCTATCCTGTGCTTGATTTACACCTGTTCCGACACAACCGGCCATTTCTTTTTTCTAACCTTGCCGCGCTCATTAACTACAGCGCGACTTTTGCCGTGAGCTTTCTCTTGAGCCTCTATCTGCAGTACATTATGAAGTTCAGCCCGGAACATGCCGGGCTCATCCTCGTGGTCCAGCCGTTTGTGCAGGCGGCCCTGTCTACCATGGCGGGAAAGATCTCCGACAGGGTAGAGCCGCGGGTCCTCGCGTCTGCCGGCATGGCATCCCTGTTTGTGGGGCTTCTATTTTTTGCTTTCCTGCACAGCACGTCGACTTTGACGTATGTGGTTCTTGACCTGGCGCTGCTCGGCTTCGGCTTCGCCCTCTTCATAGCGCCGAACACCAATGCGATCATGAGTTCAGTAGAAAGGAAATCCTACGGGCTCGCCTCCGGTATTATGGCGACCATGCGGCTCGTGGGGCAGAGCCTGAGCATGGGGGTTGTCATGTTTACGTTCATGCTTCACATGGGCAAAAGCATGATCACCGAGGAGAACCATCCACAGTTTCTTCAGAGCATGAAGATATCGTTCCTGATCTTCGCCGCGCTCTGTCTTCTGGGCATGTTCGCGTCGCTTGTGCGGGGCAAAATTCGAAGAGAAGAGGCGTAAATCCCGCTCACCCTGCGGCAATGATTGGGTTTCTAAAGTTTTCGTCGGGGATGATCCGGTAATCCTCTTGTGCGTGAAGTGTAAAGCTCTTTACGGCACGGCCGCCGTCGGTCACCCACAGACAGGCAAAGGCCGAACGAGGCGTATTCAGTAACCTCTTTCCCGGAGGAATCTTAGTTGAGTACGTTAAAGCTTGCGGGGATCCTCTGTTTACATATCGGACAGACGGGTTCTATCAGCGTATAAGTCTTACCGAAGATATCTATCTTTCTAAAGAATACCCCCGGAGCATTGTAAAGCTCTTTTTCGGTATAAATCTTACCGCATTCACAGACTGGATACTCCTGCCGTATGGTTCCTCCGTGAAATACCTGGTCCGCACAGATCGTAATCTTTTGTTTTTCAGCTGTTGTCATAATACTAATATAATTCTCCTTACGCCCATACGCAACATTGTACCCTTTTTATCGCGTAAGCTTCATTTTGATTAAGGAAAAAGGTGCAGATTGTGAGATTATTGCAGGATAGAGCGGTAGACGCCATATTGGGCCCCGAAATGGTGGGCGTCAAGTAGGCCTATAACGAAAAGACGTGCCGGGGAGAACAAAGCCGTGTTATTCGCGGTCCTTTTTCTTTCTTCGTTTCTCCGCCTGTGCTTCTTTCTCCTGTTCGTAGATGTCTTCGGTTAAAATCGCTACCCGTTCGCGCCAGCGCGGGTCCTTCTGGTTGAGTTCTACTTCCTCGTAGAAGTCCGATATGCTATGAGTCATGAGCTTGTAAGGGTCCTTTTCAGCTTCAATGTCGAAGAAGGTGTGCCTTAGCTCATGGCGCAGGATCCTCGTCCTGTCTTCGTCGGTAGTATTGTCCCAGCATTTTTTGTCCAGGGTGATGATGTAGTCGAACCCCTCAATTACTTCCACTTCGTCCTTTGTGAGGTGGCGTATAAGGTCGTTTGTCTTCATGATCCTGCCAAGAACGATCCTTCCCCCCGACTTCCTCTTTTTCAGGTCAAAGAGCACCTTGATCTTGGCATTCTTCAGTTCGGGGAAGTCCTTTGCCCTCACTGTCTTAAGCAAGTTGAGCGCTGTCGACGTGACCTCTTCATACCGTAATCCCATGTAAAAGCCTCCTCATGCATGCAAGATGATGAAAATCAACTTAAATAACTATCGACCGGTTCGAACCGTGTCTGCTCGCCCTTCTTAGTGCCTAATTCTCAACGGCTCACATGGGATCGCCCGCACTCGCTCTGCGAGGCTGACGATACTTCTGCGCTTGACGGAATCTCTTCGGACGGACGGCGTAGATTATCATGAGCGAGCAGGGAAATTCAAGGGGATACTTTTGGCTTCCCGGGAGCGAAGACGGATTTCAAAAAAGGGAAACAATGCCCGTTTCAGGCTGCGGAACGGGATCGGCGCCGCTCGAGATCGGCAAGGATCTGCTTACGCAACCGGATCGATTGAGGGGTGATTTCCACGAGCTCGTCATCGTTGATATAGGAGATACACTCTTCGAGACTCATCTTCACGTGGGGGGTTAGAATTACCGCATCGTCGGAGCCGGCCGCTCGCATGTTGGTGAGCTTCTTGCCCTTTGCCGGATTGACCACGAGATCTGTCTCCCGCGAGTGTTCCCCGATGATCTGACCTTCATAGACCCTTTCAGCGGGGCCAAGGAAGAGCCTCCCGCGCTCCTGGAGATTAAAAAGCGCGTAGGCAACCGTCGTGCATTCCTCCATGGCGATCATAACGCCCTTGGTCCTGTTCTTGATTTCACCCGCGTAGGCGTCGAATTCGAGAAAGACATAATTCATGACCCCCATGCCTCTCGTCTCTGTGAGAAATTCCGAGCGAAAGCCGAGCAGCCCTCTGGTGGGAATCTTGTATTTGAGGCGGGCCATGCCGTTCTCCTGTCTCATATCGATAAGCAGTCCCCTTCTCGCGCCCAAATTCTCTATAACCTTGCCCACGTAGTTCTCGTCCACATCGATGGTCAACTCTTCGTACGGTTCGAGCTTCACACCACCCTTTTCTCTGAAGAGGACCTGCGGCCGGGTGACCTGAAATTCGTATCCTTCCCGGCGCATCTTTTCGATGAGGATCGAGAGATGAAGTTCTCCTCTTCCTGATACCCTGAATCCGGGTGACTCTTCCACTTCCTCGACAACCAGGGCCACGTCCGATAGCGTCTCTCTGAAAAGCCTGTCGCGCAGATGCCGTGAGGTGACAAACCGTCCTTCCCTTCCATAGAACGGAGAATCGTTGGGAACAAAATTCATGGCAACGGTTGGGGGGTCCACATGGATACCGGGCAGCGGGATGGGGTTTAAGGGGTCTGTGAGTGTTTCCCCTATAGTAACGGATTCCATACCGGCAACTGCCACGATTTCTCCGATTCCGGCCCTTTCCGTCTCCACCTTTTCGGTGCCTTTGAAGCGATAAATCTTGGTGATACGCGCGGGTGACGGTTCCTTGTCCGCGCTCGCCGCCGACACGTCGCGGTCGAGCCTCAACTCACCGGAGGTAATCTTTCCGATGGCAAGCCTGCCAAGGAAAGGCGAATAGTCAAGCGAGCTCACGAGCATCTGGAGCGGGCCCTGAGGGTCGCCCGAGGGCGCGGGCACTGCTTCTGTGATCATTTCAAAGAGCGGCTCCATGGTGCCCTCGCGGACTTGAGGATCGAGGGTCGCAAAACCCTCTTTGGCCGAGCTGTAAATAATGGGGAAATCGAGTATGTGATCAGGCGCTTCAAGCTTCACAAAAAGATCGAAAACCTCGTTTACCACCCAGTCGCACCGGGCAGCCGGCTTATCTATCTTGTTTATGACTACGATAACCGGCAAGTTGAGCGCCAGCGCCTTTTTCAAAACAAAATAGGTCTGGGGCATGGGCCCTTCGGCGGCATCCACAAGGAGTAGCACACCGTCGGCCATCTTGAGCACCCGTTCCACCTGGCCACCGAAATCCGCGTGTCCCGGTGTGTCGATAATGTTGATGAGATGGTCTTTGTACCGGAAAGATCCGTTTTTCGACGCAATAGTGATACCTCGCTCCCGTTCGAGGTCCATGGAATCCATGAGTCTCTCTTCCACGACCTGATTGTCGCGGAACATGCCGCTCTGTGCAAAGAGCTGATCCACGAGAGTCGTCTTCCCATGATCGACGTGGGCTATGATCGCAATATTACGTATGTTTTCCGGCTCCATGTCCCCTCTTGAACGATTGATGAAGCGATGTACGGTTACGAGTTGATAATATACCCGAAAACAGGGCAAAAATCAAGCATGATCGTGCAAACAAGGCTCATCGGTCTCATTTACGGCCCGATTGGCAGGCGTGAGGACAGATAAGGCTTGGGTCGGGTTTTTACCGGTATCTTCGATTCACAGGGTACGGCAACCTGGCACAGACCGCAGCCGTAAATATCAAGCCCGTAATGTTCTTTGATATACTGCGGCGTTTTTGTATCTATGTATTCCTGGCATCGCAGTTTATCATGTCCGGCTTCCCTGCTTATCGCCTGGGCAGGGCAGCGGTCCGCGCATTTTCCGCAGATGCCTTTCTCATAGAACAGACAGTAGGCATGGCGGGACTCATATGGTCTCGGCGTGGGGGGAACGGAAAGTCGCGCGATCACGGAGCCACACCGCATGGCCTTTCCGACAGCGGTAATGAGTCCGTCGCATAAACCGAACGTGCCGAGCCCCGCGACGTAGGCGGCGTGCCGTTCGGACCATGCAGAACAAAGGCCATATTTTTCTGATTTTGCCATCTTCCAGAGGGGCGAAAGCTGCGGAGCCAGGGCTTCGTAGCCCGCCTCCTTCAGTTTCTCGACGAGATGGACGCGGAGCTTCACGTTAAACTCTTCGCCGTATTTGCGTGACCTGGACCATCGCTCGGATGGGAAAGCCGTCTCCTTCCGGTGGTCGGATTTCGTTTGTTCGGTCTGGGGAAGTATCCAGACGATGACCGCGAGTTCCTGAGGTGTCACGGTTCTGCGAGGAAAAGCCTGGGTGAAAAATTCGATGGGCGTGTGATAGAACTCGCCGATGTCTCTTTTGAACTCATCCCAGAGCGACTCATCGCCGCGGGCGAAACCGATAAGTGGCTTTGCCCAGGCAGGCTCATTTCCGGTGTTTTTAAGCGTATTCTCGGGACTGACGGTAAATGTAGTGACTACGTCGGTAATCCATTCCGCAAGATTGCCCGATCTGTCTTTGTCGTCCAACTCATCTACCTCCCTTAATACAAGCTGTTCATAACCACACCATTAAAAAACATTTTGCCGTCAAAAGCAAACGACGGTTTCAAACAAATGAACCAAAGAAAGTTTGTACGGTTTGTAATGTTTGTCTGGTTTGTCGGGTTTGTATGGTTTATCGGGTTTCAACCAAATGAACCAAATAAACCAGATCAACCAGATGAACAAAAATGGTTTGTCGGGTTTGTCTTGTTTGTCCGGTTTATGTGGTTCCAACCAAACAAACCAAAAAGACCAGAGAAACCAGATCAACCAGAACAATGATTATCTGCGTCTTTTTTTTAAAAAAACGACGAAAGCGTTAGCCCCATTATGGGCGCAGTGTTATAATGGACACTATCTATTCCGTTGCCGTTTTTGTCCTCAAGCCGGAGACTTCCACCGAGGGCCGCGCCGCCATAAAGATCAAGGTGAAAATCCTGACCGAGTTTTCGTCCAATGCGGGCACAGACAGGCACGGTAGCGTTCTGACCGATGCCGTCAGGTGTCGTACCGTTGTGATCGAGGCGGAAGCGATTCGACCGGTATCCCCCACCTACCGACACTTCCCAGTTCTTGTCGAGCGTGTAGGCCAACTCAAGACCTGCAGGCCCGGATGGCCCCAACCTGTTTGAGTTTCCAAAACGAAGTTGATCAGTTATCCTCCAGGAAACCATGAGTGAAGGGAACAGCCGTGTCTCCCCCAATCGGTAGAACACACCCGCACCCAGGCCGACAAAAAGGTTACGGTTCACTCTATGCATTGCACTCATCGCTCCACCGTACACCAGGGATTTGTCGAAGGCGGCGCCTTGCTCCCCGGCGTACTGCACGATGGGGCTGAAAGATAGATTCCAGTCTTGTTGGAGCTTGTAAACGAGCCGCGGCGATAAACCCACTCTCTGTATCTTGTTCCATGGATCCGGGACGGCAAAACCGGTGAGTCCGGAAAAGTTGTAATCGTCGAACTCGTACGCCAGCCCCAATCCGAAGCTAAACCTGTCATTGATAGGGATTAACCCGTTTGCCGAGATGCGATAGCTGCCTACAGTGATGTCGCCGCCCCCGCTGACGTGGGTTTTGGGTTGATAGAACGTCGATCCGGAGATAGAAAGCCTGAGATTGCCCGAGGCGTCGAGGTCGGTCGCCGTCTGAGCGGAAAGGCCAGTGGAACTCACGAGAACGAGGATGAAAACAGCTAAACCGGTCAGGATGGCATTGGAGGGTCCTTTGCCCTTCGAACTACCGGGTTTCAACAAAAAAGATTCATGTTTTGTCATTCTATCCGTTCTCACTTAAATACAGTTTACTTTCCCATAATTGCGATTATCTTACAAGAGTAATTGCAAGATTTTTTCCCTCCCTGCTCTAAGCGTTATGCTATACTTGCCAACGAGGTGAATAATATGACCGGAACAGAAAAACAACACCGCGCCATACTCCAGAGAATCGCTCGGAAAGCAATGATCGAGAAGGGACTTTTCCCTGATTTTTCTGCCGAAGTCCTCTCAGAGCTTGACAGACTTAAAGCTCCCGCAATGGGGAGTGACGGACAGATTCGTGATCTTACACATTGTCTCTGGGCTTCTATCGATAATGACGACTCCCTTGATCTGGATCAGCTTACCCTGGCGGAAACAATGCCGGGAAACACAGCCAAGATATTCGTTGCGGTGGCTGATGTAGATGCGCTTGTTGTGGAGGGATCTTCGATTGACGGTCATGCCCGCCACAATACGACCTCGGTGTATACGCCGGCACAGGTATTTCCCATGCTTCCCGAGAAGCTCTCCACCGACCTCACTTCGTTGAGCTTTAACGAAAACCGATTGGCAATTATTATGGAAATGGTCATTGACGCTGACGGATCCGTAGTGAATTCTGATGTCTACAGGGCGTGGGTCCGCAATCGCGCCAAGCTTGCATACAACAGCGTCGGAGCATGGCTTGAAGGCAGCGGCGCTGTGCCTGAAGGCATTGCGGCTGTGGCCGGGCTCGATGAGAATCTCCGTATGCAGGACAATGTGGCGCAGCGCATGAAGAATTTTCGGCATGTTCATGGGGCGCTCAGTCTCGAAACCGTTGAGGCACGGCCGGTCTTTGATGGCGAAGAAATTCGCGAACTGAAAACGGAAAGCAAGGGCCGCGCGACCGACATTATCGAAGACTTCATGATTGCGGCAAATGGCGTAACCGCCCGGTATCTCTCTTCACGGAATTTTCCCTCGTTGCGCCGCGTAGTAAAGACGCCTAAACGATGGCCTCGAATAGTCGAGATTGCCAGAGAACACGGATTTGGGCTTTCAGACACGCCGGATGCCAAGGAATTGGAGAGATTCCTGGAACAGGCGAGAGCGTCGGATCCGCTTCGTTTTCCCGACCTCTCCCTCTCTATCATCAAACTGTTAGGACCCGGAGAGTACGTTGCTGAATTCCCCGGGGACACCCATACGCCAGGTCATTTTGGCCTTGCGGTTAGAGATTATGCACATTCCACCGCACCAAATCGCAGGTATCCGGATCTTATCACTCAGAGAATGCTCAAGGCTGCCATGAGCGAGCGACCCCTTCCCTACACGGCAAACGATCTGGAAGCGCTTGCCACCCACTGCACAGAGGAAGAGGATGTGGTTAAGAAGGTCGAACGGCAGGTGGAAAAGTCCGCTGCTGCAATGCTTTTGGAATCGCGCATCGGTGAACGGTTTGACGCTATCGTGACAGGTGCTGCAGACAAGGGCACCTGGGTTCGTCTTCTTAATCTTCCTGTGGAAGGGAGATTAGTTCACGGTTTTGAGGGGGTTGACGTCGGACACAGAATACGTGTCGAGTTGATCAACACGGACGTGGAGCGCGGATATATAGACTTTAAAGCGGCGCACTAGGGAAGTGACCCGCCTCTTTAGATAAGAATTTCCTTTCTGCCGTTGATTAAGCCTTGAAATCTTTTACACTGGAAGAACATAGTAAAATACGGATTACAGTCGATAACAACGCCCCCTGCTCGGCTTCCTAAACTGCTGTCTATTTTTGTCTGAGATGGTACAATGAGAGATCGTGGGAACGATTAAATTGAGTGAGAAGGAGTTCGATGGCATTGTGCAAAAGGCCGTGGCGAGAATACCGGCAGAGATCCGTCAACATCTGACCAACATTATTATAACCGTGAGGAAACGGCCCTCAAAACGCATGAGGGAGGAGATGGAGCTTTCGCCGGAGGAGCCTTTGCTCGGCCTCTTCGAAGGGGTTGCGCTCATAGACCGGTCTGTCACCACCCCACCCTTGTACCCGGACATGATCTATCTTTTTCAGGAGCCTCTCGAAGCAATGTGTGAAACGCTTAATGAACTGGAACAAGAGATTGAGATCACAGTTGTTCACGAGGTGGCGCACTACATCGGCATGACCGAGGCAAGACTCGCGGAACTCGGCTACGGTTAAGATCGCCGCTATATGAGCCTTACCACATCAATGACCGTCGCATAGAGCATGAGGGCCATGATAAGCAACCATCCGGCAATTGCTAGGGGATAGTGGAGCTTTGCAAACCGCGGATGGAGGCCCTCTGCGAGATAGAGGAGTATCTTGCCTCCGTCGAGAACGGGCAGAGGAACCAGATTGAGCACGGCAAGATTGAGGCTGATAAGCCCTGTGAACTGAAGGGCCTTGATGGAACTTACGCCGATGAACTGTCCGCCCTGAGCGACCACACCGATGATGCCCGATAACTGGCCATGTTGAGAGAAGAGTCCAAGAAGGGAGACGATTACGAGAGAAAAGATGTGGTATATCTGGTGCAAGGGTTTTATCAAAACTGCATTGAAATCTGCCCCGGTTGAAACGCAGTTGGCGGCGGCAAAGCAGAATAGAGGCAGGATCATGCTCGCGACCGGACCGCCTGCCGTCATGACGATCCTCTTGTAAACAGGCAGGGCAAGAAAGTCCTTGTCGTCCTCGCAATCGGGCATCACATAGCCACCGAGCGGGATCACGGCTATGCGGTATTCAGTTCTTGATTTTGTTGTGGCCCAGAGCTTGGGACCAAACCCGATAGAAAAGATTCTGATCGGCACACCCACAATGCGGGCGGCGATGAAGTGACCGAATTCGTGGGCCAGGATCACAAGACCGATGAGCAGGAGCGCGATGATGTATTGCATATTTCTCCTTCGAGGCGTGATATCGCTTTTAGATCAACTTTCTCAATATCCTACCGCGAGTGCCGGGGAAATTCAACAGAGAAGGCGTTCGATTTCTGTTTTGGTTCTGTAGTTTCACACCGAAATTCCCAGTAGAGGCCGGAAATTTCGGTAATAGTCGCGGAGTATTCAATTGACTCTTCGGAGCGCCACGCGCAGCTTACAATGCTCATCAAGGCAAATCCGGACTATCTTGTTGATTGATTTATCCTCTGCGCTATCATAGACTGAGCAGATGAAGTCGTTTATGCGCAAGGCAGGCTCGGGGATCACGAAAAACGTAGTCGGTATCAGCCTCGTGAGTTTCTTCAACGATATCGCCTCAGAGATGATCTATCCCATAGTGCCTATCTTTCTGACGAGTGTGCTCGGAGCGCCGGTAACCGTTGTGGGCCTCATCGAGGGTTTCGCAGAATCTACGGCGAGCATCCTCCGTGTCTTTTCAGGTTGGTTCTCGGACAAATTCAAACGCAGAAAACCCTTTATGGTGGCTGGCTATGCGCTTTCTGCCCTTTCAAAATTAGTTATAGCGGTTTCCTTTCACTGGTCGGTTGTCATGGGCGGACGCTTCCTTGACCGCTTCGGAAAAGGGGTGAGGACGTCGGCCCGCGATGCCCTGCTCGCACAGAGCTCGGATGCGGGCTCACGGGGAAAAGTCTTCGGGTTCCACCGGGCCGTTGATACGATGGGCGCGTTGGTAGGGCCTCTCACCGCCCTCGCGCTTCTTCAGGCGTTTCGCGACAACATGAGGTTCATCTTCATTCTTGCCATTATACCGGCCGCGGCAGGGGTTGGGCTTCTCGTCGCATTCGTGAAGGACATCCAAAAGCAAGAACAGACTGCTGGCGAGCCGCGGCTTACCCTCAAGGGCATGAAACTCAGCAGGGATTTCAAAGTCTTTCTCTGGGTGAGCGCCATTTTTGCCGTGGGCAACAGCTCGGATGCCTTTCTGATCTTAAGGGCGCAAAACCTGGGGCTCTCCTTGAGCCTCACCATTCTCGTCTACACGGTTTTTAATGCGGCCTACGCGCTCACCTCATTTCCCGCCGGTATCTTATCCGACAGAATCGGACAAAAGAGTGTTCTCCTGTACGGGTTCTTTCTCTTTGCGGTCATCTATTTCTTCTTCGGTTTGGTCACGCAGGCGGCTTATCTCTGGATTCTCTTTCCATTCTATGGGCTGTACATGGCGTTGACCGAGGGCGTGGGCAAGGCCTATATTTCGCATCTCACGGACAGGGACTATGCGGGCACCACATACGGCATCTACCAGACCTTGATCGGCGTTATGACCTTCTTCTCTTCTCTCATTGCCGGATTTCTCTGGAAATATGTGGGCGCCGCGGCCCCCTTTTACTTTGCGGCCGTGATGGCGACCGTGGCCTTTATGGTCTTCGTCCTCGCTTCCTCACATAGAACTGAAAGCAGCAAAGATTCATAAAGTTGATGCTGGCAAGGCAGAGAAACATGCCCTGATAACCTGTAGCCGGAATAATAACCCCCATGGCCACCGGTCCCATCGCTATCCCCAGATCGGAGATCGCCCGAAAAGTCCCCACGGTAGTGCCGTCCGAGGTACCGGTATAGTCAAGCGCATAAGCCATGGATACGGGAAAGAAGAAGGCACTTCCCGCCCCCCAGATGAGCCCCACAATAATGAACATGGTAAGCGTCTTTGAGAACGCGAGTAGGATAACGGCGAAGGTCAGCGTGGAGACGAGGATGAGGAGCATCTTTTCCTTGTTATAGGAGTCAAGAATCTTGCCGCCTAAGGCGCGGCCCACGATGAGCATAACACCGTTCGCCGAAAAGAAGAGTCCGGGATTGCTAACCCCGCACCTGCTTGCATAGAGAGGCAAAAAGGCGATGACGGCGCCCCAGACGAAATTCTGCAGCAGGCTTACGAGCGAAGGAATGATTACCTTACCATCGAAATAATGGGTGCTTCGCGGAGGATCGTCTTTGTCGGACCGGTGCGATTCCTGAGCACTCACATTGTAGGAAGAGGCCAGGGCGCACAGAGTCAGCACCATACAAACAAGGAAGAGAACGGTGAAGTTGTACTGGTTGATGAGAAACATGCCGAACGCGGGAGACATGGCCTGTGAAAGCGGAGGGGCGAGCACAAAATAGCCGATCACGCGTGCCCTGTTCGCAAGCGGAGTAACACTCACGACAAAGGCGAGGACTGCTGTATCCATACACGAGAACGCTGCGCCCTGGAAGAACCTCACGGCGAAGAAAGGCCAGAAAGGTCGCACAACGAGCGAAGCCACAAAGGTGAGGCCGAATAAGACGGCGCCGCACATCATGATGCTTCTTGCCGAGTAACGCTGGAGGGCTCCGCCCACAACAAACCTGAAAATAAGCGACGAAACCCCGAACACCCCGACGAGGATTCCTATCTCTGCCTCGTTGGAGCCCAGTCGTGAAAAATATATGGGCAGGGTGGGGATCAAGGCATGATAGGCAACGATAAATGTGAAGAGGGCGAGAAAGGAGCACACGAAATCACGGGTCAGAATGTTTCGGAGTGAGTGTGACGAAGTCTTTTCTTCGGTGTTCATGGCGTCATAAGTATTCCATATGAGCGCGCCGTGTTGCAACCTTTTTGATCTCATTGCGGCCCATGATCTTAATGCGTGAAGCTTTTATTTTGAAAAATCTTGGCGATTAGACACAATCACCAAAATTTTTACTTGTAATTAGATCGATATTGCAGGAAAATGGATATATAGAATACGTCAGATCGGTACGACGGGCGCCAAAAAAGACGCAAATCGGCACAAAAACGGGTCAAATCAGGGCTCTTGCGATTAAAGTTTACGGAAGAATGCACGATAACATTAGGAAGATAAATTTTATCTTCCGGGGACATATTTCAACGTAGTGATAAGGGCTCAAGGGGAACCTTGAGAAGGGCCAGAGAAAGGCGCTAAAATAATCTGATGGGTGGAGCTCAGAGATGGATGTAAAGTATATCAACCCGTTTATCCTGGCAACCAAGATGGTATTCAAGGCCATGCTCAATATCGACATGACCATGGAAAAGCCTCTGCTCAAGCTTGACAAGACCACATCCGGTGACGTGACAGGTGTTATGGGGGTTGCAGGCGACAACGACAAGAGGGGCATGATGTGTATAAGCTTCAGTCGCCAGGGCGCTCTTTATGCGTATAAGACCCTCATGGGCGATGAACGCAGCGAGATAAGTCCCGAGGTCGTTGACGCCATCGGTGAGCTCACCAATATCATATCAGGGCAATCGAGAAAGGAACTTGAAAATGCAGGCGTGAACCTCACCGCGTCAATCCCCACAGTGGTGGTCGGTAAGAACGTCGAGTTGCACTTTATGTGTAAGTTGCCGATCATATCCCTGCCGTTCCAGTTCGCCACAGATTACGGCGAGGACATCCTCTACGTAAACTTTTCCTTCGAGTAGACGAGAATACTTTTCGCGCCAACACATTCCCTTACTTTGTCTGATTCCGTCCCAGTTTAACGAGATAGGTTGACGCTAAAGCCACGCATGCGAGAAATGATGCGGGCACGCACACCGAGGCAAGACCGAAATGTACCGAATAGTGGTCCCCCAGATACCCGATGGTAATCGGCGCCAGCGAAGACGTCACGTACCCAAAGGTGAGGATGATGCCGAGCACGAGACCTTTGTACTCTGAAACTATGAGACCGGTGAAGGTCCAGAGCGTACCCATGACGGCTGCGCCGGTGAAGCCGGCGGTAAACGTGAACGCTGTTCTCAGGGTGTTATTATGTACCGAAAGGATGAGCGCGGTGGACAAGGCCAGAAGAAGCCCGCCGGTCGCCCCTGTCCTCCGGTAGCCGAGCTTATCCGATATCCACCCCGTTATGGGTCTTCCTATAAACTGTCCGATTCCATACGTTCC
Source organism: Syntrophorhabdaceae bacterium (assembly GCA_035541755.1). Taxonomy (NCBI): domain Bacteria; kingdom Pseudomonadati; phylum Thermodesulfobacteriota; class Syntrophorhabdia; order Syntrophorhabdales; family Syntrophorhabdaceae; species Syntrophorhabdaceae bacterium. Next base: position 28,102 of record DATKMQ010000103.1, on the reverse strand, counting down.
TGCAATAAGCCCGGCCGTGCCGATGGCCATACCGACTTCGGTTTTGAGAAAGACGGGGTACCACATGGTGAAGCCGAACTCGGCCGATATCTGGAACATGGCGGTAAGACTCGCGAGCAGAATTATCATGAGGTACGAGGGTTTCAAAAATTTCCTGTCAAAAAGGGCCTTCGGACCTGTGGGTCTTGCGTGCTCCGGCCAGAAAGCGAGAAGCAGAAAAGCCACGATGAGGCCCGAGAGCCCTGTCGCGAGGAAGGGCGCCCGCCAGCTTCCCGTGAGACCGAGCAGCCATCCCGCAAGTGCGGGCCCTGTAAACCAGCCGAGCGAAGAGCCCGACGACATGAACGTCAGATAAAATCCGGGATGCTCGGGAAAGAGCTCCAGGGTAAATGCGATGAGGGGAACGAAATAGAAGGCCTCTACCATGCCGGTAAAGAACCGTACCACGAAGATCTGGTGAATGCTCGTCGCGAGTCCGCACAGCGCCGTAAGAAGAGAGAACCCGAAGATGCCGAAGAGCGCCGCATGTTTTCTGCCGAAGCGGTCTGAAATCACCCCGGCGAGGATTGTGGTGAACATGTAGCCCCAGAGCGAGGCTGACCCCACGACACCCAAAGCGGTCCTCGTGGTTTTGAACTCTTCCATGAGCGATGGTATGAGCGGGCCATATATCCATCGTTGCATGAAATAAAAGACCATGCCGACCCATCCGAGACAGAAGAACAGTACTCTTCTCGATTTCATACTAATTCTTACTGCACCGGGGAGGTCTTTTGCAACGGAAATGTGCGGGACTTTTCAATTTGTACAAATCACCTCCCTACCTTTTTGCCGCTTATGCTTCCAAGGATTCCATTTTCAGTGTATACTTGAAAATGGCTCAAACGCTCAAAACATGGTGGCCCACCAACGGTCTCGTGATTCAGATACTCGACGAATCCATATGTTACGGCGCCGATTCATGGACCATAAAACTTATCATCCAGAGTACCATCCCCGTCAAAAGCGGGTACCTTGCCGATTTCGAGAAGGCCCCGCACTATTCTGAGATCGTGAACATGCTCATTCCCGTGACAGAGTACCGCAGGGAAATTGCCAAGAGCGGGGTCAGGGCTGACGACCTGGTGAATGAAAAGGCCGCTCTCGTCGCCGCCTTTGAGGAGAGCGCACTCGGATATTTGGAGATGAAGGAGTTTCCCGAGCGTTATGTGAGGAAATTGTATAAAGAACTTGAAAAGGAACTCTCCGTAAGAAAGGCCCTCGAAGACAAAGACAGCACAGGCCTACGGTAGCGGGCACGCAGGTCTTACCCGGGTATCGTCACTATTCAGGATTAGGCAGACTCATAACCACGCTCACGCCCTCTTCACCTTTAGCCGTCTCCAGGGAAAGGGTCCCGTGGTGCTTTTTGACCACGAGTCGGGCGATGGGCAGGCCGAAACCCGTACCTGAAATCTTGGTTGAGAAAAAAGGAGAAAAGAGTTTCTCCATCTCTTCCTCGGGTACGGAGCCGGTGTTGAAGATCTCAATGCGGACGTTGAAGGGAGGAACGTTTTCAACCTGTGAGCTTATCCTGATGACGGGATTTTGTTTGTCCACGGCCTCCATGCCGTTCTCGATAAGATAGTAAAAAAGATATTCGAACCATTTGGGATCGCCCTTGACGCGGCACGCGGTCTTATGGCAATCCACCGTCACCCGAACATGTTCATAGACATGTCTGGCGTCGATTTCCTTGCGTACGGAGTCTATTAATTCCGGGATATCTATGGTCTGAAAAACGGGTTCGCCCTGGAACAGGTCCATGTAGACCTTGATGTCATGAACCATATTTTCGAGCCGTTCGTTTTCCCCCATGAGCATTTTGTAAGTCTTAAATTCCGGAGTTCCTTCTGAGACCTTTCCCTGGAGCTTCTTTATGTTCCATCCGATGATCATTGCAGGGTTTCTCACCCGGTCGGCCACCTCGCTCATGACCTCAATATCGCAGCTTATCGTATTCTCGATATAGGCGGTGGTTTCCGTCAAAAGGCAGAGGTCGAGCATCTTATTGATCGCCGAGAGGAGCCCTGTTCTCTCACCGAGCGGGACCTCTTCGGAGACGATCTTGTGGCAGAACTGACGTATCATGGCGAAGCCGAGGTTCGAGTATCGCTGATCGAGATTAACCTCCACGTGCCTCACCCCTATCTTCCACAGATATGCGAGAAAGTTGTCGTCCGGGTTTGCCCGGAAAAATGATTCGAACCAGGAGGCCCATACACGTTTCATGAGGCCGGGTGTCTTTTCGTTCTCCAGGATCGCCCTGGTGTCCGCTATACCAAGAAAGAAATCATAGAAATAATCGGCAAAGGCATCCTTCTTGCTGATGAAAAGGGGCCTGTAGGAATCGAGTTGCGTTATCTCGTTACCGGTCATATCGACCTTTGTGAGGAACATGCGGAGTTTCTGGTGCGGAGATTGTGTATCAGCCATATACCTTCAAAACGTAACACAGAGGAAAGGGAAGGTCAACCGGCCTCGATCGGGCGTTACGGACGGGCCTTTCCGTATAGTATGCGCAACTCTTCTTTGGCCTGCTGCAGAATGCGGAGTTGGTCCTTGTTGAGATTTTTGCCCGCGCGATTGATGTAGAACACGAGCATGGACATGGCCGAACGAAATGGCGCCGATTTCCGGCGGGCACTCGCCTCAGCCGACCGTTTAAGCGATAGCGCGATCTTTCTTGGGTCTGACCAGGTGAATACGCCCTCCTCAAGGTCAAGTGCGTTACTCTCTCTGGTCACTCTTCCCGACCAATTCCGGTTCTTCGATAATCCCGGTTCTTCTGTCATTATACGCGCCTTAGAAGATGCGAATCCTGCGCATTACAAATATTGGTTAACTGCACCGTATGCGCGGGATGAATCTTCCCGTTCCTGCTGCGTACGTTTTGTATTGGTCTTGAAACGTCTCCATCATCATCTTCTCTTCTCGCGCAACAAAGAGATGCCAGATCGGATGCAATACTATAGCGCAGCACAGGATGACCCAGGAATTCGAATAAAGGGCTACGCCAGGCAATATAAAGGTAATCCATGAGGCGTACATGGGATGGCGAAACCACCTGAAGGGACCGGATGTGCAGAGCTCATCATTACGCCACCAGTTTCTCAGCCTGTGTACGCTTGCGATGTAGAGCATCAATCCAACGCAGATAAACAACATGCCGGCAACCTTGAGAGGCGCCGGATTTGCCAGCATGGCGGGGCGTCCCAGTCTGCCATTTACGTAAAAGGCTATTGCCAGTAGAATAATGCTGATGGCCGTGCCTCTCGGTCCCATGCCGAATAACTTTTCTCGTCTCTTCATGTTTCCCCTATCGCGTCAGAATATCCATGAGTTCTATTTCTTGTTCCCCCATCTCCAGACAGGCTTCTCTCCCTTCCACCAGCAGACAAGACAGAACAGGATCGTGAGCATTACAATTACGCCCACAAATGCCGGAAGGTGCGCTGACGGTCGAACGAAGATTATGGCGGCCGCAACAAGCGCGATATACGCCAGCGTTACGAGCCATCCCTGCCAGGCGCAGGGCAGTCCCCAGCCCCATCCGTATTTCTTCGCCGGAAACCAGATATCCCGTTCGCTTTTCGTCATAGTAAGGAGATCGTATAATTCACACTAACTTTTGTCAATGCAGCGGTCGTTGAGCTCTCGATGATTGGTTCGCTTTTTTCAGTTTCGCGCTCTTCGATTCGCGTTTCTCGTTTCACGATTGCAGTTCTTTTCCCCATTCGACTATTCAACCATTTGACGATTTGTCGTTTCCCGATCGCAGTTTCTTCTCCCCATTCAACCATTTGACAATTCGACTATTCAACGATTTCGCGACTCGACCAGTTGGCTATTCGACTATTCCACCGCTCAACGATTTCCCGTCTCGCGACTGCAGCTCATCAATGTTTCTTCGGTGAAGTGTCTATTTGAGGATAGATCGCCGAATAGTTAAGACAGGCATGTCGTTTCCCGTATCGCGCCGGAACATCCTGCGTCCAATCACTCGGCATGACAAGCGAAAAGAGAAGAAGGGCAGTGAATAGGATCTGCCTTGACAGAAGTCCCGAAGTCATATAGTCTTGTCGCGAGCTGAGTAAAGACCCTACAAAGATTTTCGATCTATTTCGACGTTTGAACAGAGGAATGAATATAAGCAAAAGGCCGACGATTGAGAGCGCTATGTTTAATACCTGTCCCGTGGCGAGCCCGAGGAGACTTGTCGGGTATTCACGAAAGACATCGACAAAGATCCTGAGAAAGGCGTAGAGGAAAAGAAAGATGCCTGTGCGCACGCCGTCCGGCGGCTGCCCTCTCTCGGCGAGCATGAGGATGGGCACGATGAGAAGGTTCTTTATGGCGTCGTAGAGCACCACAGGGTGACGGAAGCCTTCGGCATCCGGAAATTTAATTGCCCAGGGCACGGACGTGATGCTCCCCACTATTTGTCCGTCAATAAAGTTACCCAGGCGCCCTACGCCCATGATCACGGCCCCCGGTATGGCAAGCGTATCGGTGACTTTCAAGAAGGACATCCCCTGGATGCGGGCAAATATCCAGATTCCGATAAGGCCGCCAAATAAGAGCCCGTGCGTTGCCATACCGCCCAGCCAGTAAGCCGGAATCAGAGAGAGATGCTCCTGGTAGAACGGCCATTCATAAAAAACCACCTCCACGAAACGTCCGCCAAGGAGAACGCCGATGGCGAGCAGAATGCTCAGATTGTAAGTGGACTTGAGGGGCAGTTCCAGATGGGTCTGTTTGCGTTGTATATAGAGGTAGGCGTTTAAGAAACCCAGGGTATAACTGAAACCATACCACCAGAGATGAACGCCGAGGATTGTGCCGATGACGGGATCGACATGGTGAATATAGGGACCCAAAATAGACATGACGCCTCTCCCCCTTCAACGCCCCCAACCGCGCATAAACGATATTATAAGCGGCCGACTCGACTGCCTGTCTGGCTCGCGTACTGATTGCCTTTGAGAGATTATTATACGGTAATTTTAGAAATGCAAGCAAAATTGTTGGGATCGCCGCCCGCTTGAAACGGCTAAAGGCTCAAATGCGTGTAAGTTTTATGTTTGGAGACAGGCTTGCTCGGAAAAGCGTTTATACGCGCCCCGTCGGGCCTTGCGTCCTCGAACATGTACCACCCACGTGTCAGTTTGGTCGCCCTTCAATCCGGTTCAACGCGTGGGTACCCGGCAAACCTATTTTCAGGATATAAGCCCGGTTCTCGGTCAGCAAAACCCGCCGGTGCATCGTATCTCCATCTTTCCACTCCAAGTCTGTCTCCACTCTACCCGCGGCCCTTAAGCCATGGCGCCTTAAGTCCGCGGATACTGCGTCTGAATATACGTTGACTATCCGCAGCGCATAGCACAGCTTCTAGTTCCGGCACCTCCAATGGTCGGATGGTCGGTTTGTGCCGTAACGATACATCGTTAACCTTAAGCGTCAGGCCCGTTAAGCATCGGAGGTTACCATCTCCAATTGGGAGATTTCCGTCTCAGGCAGCCTTGGGCTGAAGCTTTATTACGAGCTTCACGTCCAGGGCTTCAGCTATTTTCCTCAGGGTCTCGATATTTGCTTTCTGAAATCCTCCCCTTTCAAGACGAGACAGGGCCGGCTGTTTGGTTCCTATTCTCTTTGCGAGTTCCTCCTGCGTCAATCCGGCCACTTCTCTTGCTTTGATTATGCTTTCAAGCAGCTCAAATTCATCGTCGAGATCATGCCATGCCTTTTTGAATTTGGGGTCTCTCATTCTTGTTTGAATGTGGTCTTTCAAAGTTCTTCCTTTCATAGATGTTTACCTCCATGGTGCCAACCAATCGACGGGTAGTATTATAACTCACATGATATATAACATTAAAGTTATAATTCCAAAAAGCATGGGGGAAGGGGCGGAATGCAAAAAGACGTTGCAAAACGTTTGCAAAAGTAGAAACCTTTGAGGCGCTGCCACAGCTCCGGCCGACTTTTGACTGAAATCCTCACTTCAGTCTCTTTCCCAAATATACAGTATTTTGTTCGGTAATCATCAAGAAGACCTTGCAATCTTTTGGCGAACGGGTGTAGGATGGCAAAAAAGGCTAAATCAGCATATTTAACTCGGCAGGAATTGGAGCAGGCGTACGAGGGGATGTAATCGATGGGGAGACTTACCATTTTCGAAAGGATATTGGCGATACTGTTAATACTCTTGGGCCTGGCGGACTTTTTCTTTTACAAAAAACTTTTTCGTTTCGGCTCGTATATCGACTCGAAGGTTCTTCCATTTTCCAATGATCGACCCTGGGTATCTATTTTCATAAAATGGAGAATAAGAATTGTGGGACTATTCGTTGCCGTGGCAGGCATTTTTATTCTAATAAAGAGTTGGTGATGAGTAGCGGAGGCATCCAAGGACGGGAGCCTCGTTCTCATTAGTTAACTTCTTTCTGAAGGCAGCGTTTCATCGTTCTAACCGGATGTGCAACACTACAAATGGTATTATATTTCCGGTAAGGGCGTGTTCGAGAGAACGCGTCCGCGTCGCCCGCTTGCTTTTTTAACTGCTTAAGGCCCAAAGGCGTGTATGATGTGTGTTTGGAGACAGGCTTGTTCGGAAAAGCGTTTATACGCGCCCCGTCGGGCCTTGCGTCCTCGAACATACATACAGTATAGTTCTCGGTCAGCAAAACCCGCCGGTGCATCGTATCTCCATCTTTTCACTCCAAGCCTGTCTCCACTCCACCCGCGGCCCTCAGCTACATTGCTGAGTTCGCGGTTATTGCATCTGAACCATACAATGACTGTGCGCAGCGCATAGCGCAGCTTTCTATTTTGGCATCTCCGATGGAGAGATGGGCAAAGGAATCGAAGATTTTTCTTGCTTTGTTCCGAAACACTGGTATCATTAATTTAATAGTATTTAACAGCTTTTTCCCGGCGCGAGTCACTGACCCCACAACTCTGACATTCACCGACTCAAGGTATTAGAAATGTGACAATTATAAATGGCTGTATACTGATTGTTACGGCAGGAGAATGCTGGTGAGCAACTGGGAGGATTGCATAGTATCGTACTTTGATCTGATCGACACACGCAAGACGATCGCATCTGAGAATAGCGAGGCCACAGAGCTTATGCGGCAACTTCACGCCTTGACCCACAAGAGTATCAACATCGATATGCCGTTCCACCGTCATGCTTATGCATGGAACGACTCTGCCATCTTTCTCGCCTTTCCGAAGACGAACGGAGATTACGAAACCGTAATGCGGGAGCTAAATGAAGTCAAACCTCGATTTGATGAAATCCGGCATAGCTATGCTATTTGTGTAAAGGGTCAGGCCATACCAGAGCCGCCATGTGCTTATGGGACGGAGGTAAACGGACAGCCCAAATTCATCTTTCTAAAAGCGTCCGGCTACGCCTTTAAGAACTGTTTCACGGTGGAGGAGCGACTCAAGAAGCACGGAATGGATTGGTACATTGATAGCTGGATAACTCGGAAGATTCGCAATTTCCCTAAAACTGATCGATGCAAAGTAGCTATGTTACCCACCAACAGGAAGCGGGCTATCTGTATTCTTAAAGGACAGATATGGAGATAAATTCTGATCATGTGATGGAACCGACACCTTGCAAACCGGGCTGAACTCCTCGATATGCAGCAAGGATGCGTGGCGACAATCGGCCAGAAGATGACATTCAAGCTTGATTTACACTTTAAGCGAAAGGAATTGGTAACAAACAATGGGAAAGGCGCCTGACTTACGAGAAATTTTTGACCCTCCTGACGAGATAGTCCAGGCAGGCTTGATTGGTGATCTTATTTTCTTTGTTGGAGCAGGCGCGTCTATGCTTCTTGGTTTGCCGTCTTGGTCTGGGTTAGCCGTCAAAGTCCTTGAAGACTTACGTAAGAACGGGTATTTGAATTATTCAGAAATCGAGCAGCTAAATAGGCTCGATCCTAAGAAGCAGTTGTCAATTGCACAATTAATTGCTAAGGATAATAACTATGAATTGGATCTTATAAAACATCTTACTGGTAAAAGCGAAGGCGATAGTATTTATAAAGCCATTAATGACATAGGCTGCTCTTGCGTAACAACAAACTATGACGAATTATTGGCCCCTCGCTTCGTTGACACGAAAGATGGATCTGCAACCGCAACACCGGTGAATCGAGCATATAATAGAGATCGGTTTTTCGCGAAATTGCTAAATGAGCCTGGGACGGTCGTTCATTTACATGGTGCAATTAGTGAACCTGAAACAATGATTGTTACTACGAAGGACTATCTTGATAATTACGATCACAAAAATGTCCAAGAATTCCTGGGGGAATTATTTGAAAAAAAGACCGTCTTATTTCTTGGATACGGTCTGGAAGATACAGAAGTATTAGAACATATATTAAGAAGGGGATCAGTAGAACCGACCGGTAATAGAAAGCGCTTTGCATTGCAGGGTTTTTTCATGAGTCAAAAACCGCTTTATGAAAATCTTCATGCTTACTACGAGAAGTCATTTGGCGTGCACCTGCTAGGCTTTATCCGCGATCACGAAGACTACCAATGTCTGGAAAAGATAATAAAAAGCTGGGCAAATCAAATTAAGGTACGCAAGCCTCCGTTAGCTGTTGATCACGATTTTATGAATGAGGTTCTTGATGGCGAGTAAGCTATCAGTAGAAGAACTGGATTTATTGCAACGTATTAATGAGAAGGAAGAGCTACGCCCCCTATTTTTCCGTAAAGTGAAGGGCCTGAAATGGTTCGATCCTCTCGCAGAGCTGGGCTACTTTAGACCAAACGCAAACCCAAAACCTGTGCCCGCTAAAGAGGAAGGATATGTGATTATACCATTTTGGTTCACCGTTGATTATCTTGTTAAAACAGTCCCAGAACTCGCTGATGAGAAGAATCGACAATATGCTGAAAAATTCCTTCGGGTTCTTACGGACGTTACTGTTTACGCTAAACAAAATGAGATTAGTAATTACCGCACTTGGTGGCAATTTGCCGAAATAATCTCCCAAGTACCACATGATTCCATTCCTATTGAAAATATAGATATTGTCGATTACTGGCTAGACGATAAATATGAACGCGGACTTGTTGCTCAGGTTATTGGTGAAAAGTGGTTGCCAAAATTGTTGCAAATAAACGATGGCCACGCATTGCAACTAGCCAGGAGAATTATCGAACTTCTCTATAAAGTAATATTCGTCGAAGGTGAGCGTGGTGAGAAAGGAAAGAAAGAAACCTCTCTGAGATTCGACTATTATCACGCTCAGCAAATTACTGAAAAAATAGCTGCGCTAGCCGGCGAAAAATTAGGTTTAGACGTTATTGAAATATTCGATGCCTCCTTAAAGAAAATACTAGATCAACTTAAAAATGATTTATGGTCATCATATTGGCAACCAGCTATCGAAGACCATGAACAAAATAAGTACCGAGAGCATGCAGAGAACATATTAATCCGGGCGTATCGTGATTCGATAGGTGGTTTCATGCGTATCCACCCCCATGAGGCATCCGAATGTGTCAAAAACATGCTTGCGTCAAAATACCAAACTATTCAGAGGTTGGCTATACACGTAATCACTAGAAATTATCACTTATTTACAGATGTAGTTGGCCGACTACTGGATGAGAAGTATTTGGATAGTAACCATCGACATGAGATGTGGCATTTTTTAAATAAAAGCTACCCGCATTTCTCAGGCCTACAAAAAGCAAAAGTGCTTGAATTAGTATCTGGTATAACAACGTACGATGACAAGAATGAATATCATGCTGGTGCATCAGCCTACAATAAAGCCATTTGGTTTTCTGCTATAAAGGATCATGGAGATAGGGAAGCACAGCTTTATGCAAACAATATAGAAATAGCAAAAACAGAGCCAGATCACCCCGATTTTTCTAGCTTCATGTCAGCAGGATGGGGGGGTAGAAAATCACCCAAAACTCTCGAAGAATTGCAATCACTATCAATTGGTGAGTTGGCTCAGTATTTAGAAAATTACAAAGATCCGGGTGGGTTTACTGAGCCCGGTTTAGAGGGGCTAGTAAAGGTCTTTAAACAATTAGTCAAAACTACGCCACTTAATTTTTATCTTAACTTAAGCAAATTCATCAGTCTTGATTTGGCATATATATACGAAATTATCGAGGCTTATGGGGACTTATGGGCGGAGAAGGCTAAAATACCCTGGGATGAAATATGGAGAAAATTACTCGAATTCTGTTTGGACGTTGTCACGAAAGAAAGATTTTGGGAGCCTGAGAATGCAGAACAGAAATTATTTGTTGGGAACCGATTTTGGATAGTAAGTAGTATCGGGCGATTGATAGAGGCTGGTACAAAATCAGACGAACATGCATTCAACGAGGAGTATTTGAAGGATGCGGAAGAAATACTTGCACATCTATTAAATCGGGAGAAGGGGAACGAGTATAAAAAGGATAGCGATGCCGTATTTATATCTATTAATAGTCCTCGGGGGCGTTGTCTTGAGGCCCTAATTAATTTGACGCTACGTTCATGCAGGCTTGCAGATCAGAACAACAATAAAGATCACTCAGAGGTTTGGTTGCACTTTCAACACTATTACGATTCCGAGCTGGATCGTGCGGATTCAGAAAATCCCGAATATGAATTTGCTACGCTAGTGACTAACTATTTGCCCAATTTCTTATATATGTCAAGAGAGTGGGTGCTTGAAAACCTCAACAGAATGTTTGATCAAAATAATTATCTGAAGTGGCTGTGTGCCATGAAGGGTTATGCTTATGTAGGAACTATATATCAGGAAATTTATAAATATCTAAAAGAGCATGGCGACCTATTAAGAGCACTCGAAGATGAGAATATTAGAGAAAGAGTAGAAGAAAAGGCAATTCAAAATATTGCTGTTGCCTATATAAGTGATTTTGAGTCTTTCGAGGAAGACAATAGTCTCATTAATACATTAATAAGCAGGAATGACCATGAAGAAATAAGCCATTTAATATGGTTTATGTGGACTCTCAGAAAGAAAGGCGATGACAAACTAAAAAACAAAATTTATGAGTTGTGGCCCAAGATTCTGCACAATACTGATTTATCGACAAGGGAAGGACGAAGGATGGCCTCGCAGCTATGCCACTGGACTGTATTTGTCGAGCAGATCGATGAAGAAAGAAGACAACTACTTCTCGCAATAGCACCTTTTTCCGATGAATCTCACAATTCGTATGAGCTATTAGTAAGTATTTCCGAAATCAGCGAGACGCAACCTTTCGAAGCCCATGAAATTTGGATGAAGATGTTAGAAGGCTCTGCACCAGATTATCCAGAAGAAGCTGTTAGAATCATATTTACTAATTTACTCAAAATGGGCCCTGAAGGGCTGCGAAAAGTTAGAGAGGCGGAAAGTGAGTACCTTAAGAAAGGCAACGATAGACCTTCACTTTGGTTAAGAGAGATTAGGCAACAACAGTTGACATAAGGTAGCTTAAGAGAAAATCAAGATACTGCATAACAATGCGCCGTTGCAGAAAAGTCACTCGCTAGTGTTCCTAAATATTCGCGGTGAGTATTGTCTGCCATATCTGTATCTTCAATTCCTATCCAATCAATAATGTGAAGATTAGCAGGTGAAATCGCTAATTCAAGAGAGTCTCAGGCCGAAGAGATTTGCGATGGATGATTAGGCGCGTGAGTGCCGGGGATCGCAGGCGTACTGAAGTGTACGTCGAAGAGTCACGGTACGAAGCGCAACGAGATCAGGCGCGAAAAGATCGAGGCCAGATGGCACCATGTTTGTTTTAATCTAGGCTGAGACATCATCAGCCGATTAAAACAAACATTATGGACGCGGATGCAGCTTAGCGCGCGTAACTATGTCTGCCACTATCTGCTCCCATTCTATAGCCATGATGTGGATGCCCGCCACGCCCTTGATTGATTTCACGCGCTCTATAATCTCCAGGCATATGTTCACGCCTTCCTCGGCGACCTTTTCTTTGGCCACGCCTTTTAGACGCGCGATATGCTCATCGGGCACGTCCATCCCGGGGACGGACTTTTTCATGTAATTTGCCATGCCGATTGATTTATATGGCGTAATACCTGCGAGGATATACATCCTTTCGTGGACGCCGAGATCGCGGACCATCTCCATCCACTTCTCGAACTTGTCCACATTGAACACACACTGGGTCTGGACGAACTGGGCGCCTGCTGCGGCCTTCTTAGCAAGACGCATGGCGCGTATCTCAAACGGATCTGCAAAGGGGTTCTCGGCGCAGCCGATAAAGAGATTTGGTTTGCCCTTGACGTCTTCGCCGCTTATGAATTTGCCCTGGTTTTTCATCTGTGACACAGTCTGAATGAGCTGCATGGAATCGATATCGAAAACGTTCTTTGCCGATGCATGGTCACCGAAGGTCTGGTGGTCGCCGGAGAGGCAGACGAGGTTGTTGATACCGAGTGCGGCCGCACCCAGCACATCACTCTGTATGGCGATACGGTTTCTGTCGCGGCAGACCATCTGCATGACCGGATCGAAGCCCATTTCCTTCAAAACCAGGGATGCGGAAAAGCTGCTCATCCTGACCACGCTCGTCTGGTTGTCAGTCACGTTCACGGCATCCACATAGCCTTTGAGAAAGGCGCCCTTCTTCCGGATTACTTCGGTGTCGGCGCCGCGCGGAGGGCCGCACTCGCCGGTCACCGCAAAGGCCCCGCTTAAGAGAACTTTTTCCAGATTGCTCTCTGTGCTCATATCTTCAAGTCCTCCCTGATCCTTTTTCTCGGACCCCCGTCTCTCGCCGTTGACCAATTCTTCACGGGCTGAATTTCCATATATTTTTCCATCATATTCATCTCTTTCATTTTTTTGACGATGAGCTGCCACACGCAGGGCGTATCTTTGTTTACTTCGCAGGAACCGCCGACCTGAGATCCCCCGCAGGGACCGTTGAAAAGACTCTTGGCACAGCGCGCCACGGGACAGAGCCCGAGTGTTTTGTCGAGCACGCAGTTGCCGCATCCCTGGCACATCTCTTTCCACACGCCTTGTTCTTCAGAGGAGCCCATAAAGGTTGTGTTCACCGCGGGCACCACATATTTATTCGGATACGTTCCGGCTACGGTCTGGACGCCGCACCCGCAGGCCATGGAGATCACGACCTCATAGTTGTCTATCAAGGGTTTCAACTCCTCGGCATATTCGGGGTCGCACTGCCTCTCGAGCGTGTGCTCTTTCACTTCTACGGGCACGCCGTCTTTGGCGCGGGCCATGCGTATCTCCGATGCGAGCACTTCCACCTCTTTTGTGCCGCCCACGGAACAGACCGTGACGCACTCGTTGCACGCCACAAGCAGAATTTTTGTGTACGGCGCGAGCATCTTCATAATCTCGTCAAACGGTTTTCTGTCTGCTACTATCATGATAACTCCTTTATTCTGCGGGACTGCCCTTCCCGTTCTCTGTTTGTTTGGTTTCTTTGGTTTATCTGATTGAAACCATACAAACCATTCTTGTTCATCTGGTTTCTCTGGTTTTTTTGGTTTATTTGGTTGAAACCAAACAAACCGTACAAACAAGACAAACCCGACAAACTATTATCTCTGTTTGTTTGGTTTCTTTGGTTTATCTGGTTGAAACCATATAAACCTGACAAACAAGACAAACCCGACAAACCTTCTTTATTTATTTGGTTCATATGGTTTGTTTTGTTTATCTGGTTGAAACCATACAAACTATTCTTGTTGATCTGGTTTCTCTGGTTTTTTTGGTTTATTTGGTTGAAACCAAACAAACCGTACAAACAAGACAAACCCGACAAACTATTATCACGTATTTGGTTCATTGGTTTCCTGGTCCCTGATCCCTGGCCCCTGATCCCTGCTTTGCAGGATTTGGTCCGAGTGCCTTTATCTTCTCTCCCATCTCGCGCGCTGCCTCGGCAAATCGCTGGCCCTGGGCAGAAGACAGATTGTACATAGCCACGCGCTCGCCGCCGATGCCGCATTCATCAAGTAATTTCTTTACGTATTCCACGCGTCTTTTTGCCTTGAGGTTGCCCACCAGATAATGGCAATCGCCCTCCAGACAACCCACGAGACAGACGCCGTCTGCCCCGTTTTCAAATGCCTTCATCATAAGCATAATATCGACCCTGCCTGTGCAGGGCACCTTTACGATCTTGATGTTGGTCGGATACGTAAGTCTCATCGAACCTGCCAGGTCCGCGGCCGCGTATCCTCAGTATTCGCAACAGAAGGCTATGATATCCGGTTCAAAATTGCCCATCAATGCTCCTTGTGACACAGCGAATAGTTGGGTTTGGAGCGACAAAGCGAGTTCGAGAATTGAGCGCAGATGAATCGTAGCAAGGGTAAAGCACCCGCAGCGCGAGCAAAGGAACTGGTTTCCTTGCTGCAGATTTCAAATCTGATATAGTCTGTTTACTGCTCATCGTTCTATCTCTCCACACAGAGCGCTTTCGTCTTCTCGATAAGCTGCGCGTCCCTGTAATGCATAAGATCGATCGCCTTTGCAGGGCATTCGGCCACACAATTGCCGCACCCCTTGCACTTGCTGATATCTATTTCGGCCTCACCCTTTTCGTTTATGACCGGGACGGAATATGGACATGTCCTGACACAGGTGAGACACGCGGCACACTTGTCTGCATCCACGGTCGCCACCACACCGCCCACGGCCATGGTGTCCTTTGCAAGGATGGTGAGCGCCCTGGCTACGGCGCCTTCAGCCTGGGTAATGCTCTCCTGAATGTTCTTGGGCGAATGGGCGAGTCCGCAGAGAAACATGCCGTCGGAGGCAAAGTCCACGGGCCGCAATTTCATATGGGCCTCGAAGAAGAAGCCTTCATTTGTCCTCGGCACTTTGAGAAGAGTGGCCAGCCCTTTGTTGTCGCCTGCCACGATGGCGCTACTCAAGACTAAGAGATCAGTTTTGAATGTGATATTCTCGCCCACAGACGGTTCAAAACAGGCTATGGAAAGTTCACCCTGCTCATTCTTTACCACGGGAGGGTTCTCCGGCTCGAAGCGGATGAACCTGACACCCAGGTTTCTCGCCTTGAGGTAATATTTCTCCAGAAAGCCGTAGGTCCTGATATCCCGGTACAGGATAACTACATCGGTATTCGGGTCTTTTTCTTTGATGTCGATGGCATTTTTCACGGCCAGGGAGCAGCACACCCTGCTGCAGTATGGTCGTTCTTCGTCCCGTGAGCCCACGCACTGCACCATGACGCAACGCTGAAACTGATGCAGTTTTCCTTCCGCATGCGCGTTCTCGAATTCGGTCTGCGTCATAATGCGCGGATCTTCGCCGTAGAGATATTTGCCGTGGGGTTTAAATTCCTCGCCTCCCACCGCCACCACGATGATACCGTGCTCAATGGTCTTTCTTTCTTTTGTCGGTCCGATTGCGATCTCTGTAGAAAAATTACCCTTAAACCCGGAATGGCCTACGATTGTGGCCTCGCGCTCCACATGGATCAACGGATGACTGAGAACCTTCTCGACCGTATCCTTGAGGAACGCCTGCACATCCATGCCGTCCACGGTGTGGTATATGTGTCTCAAGTTCCCGCCAAGTTCCGCGTCTTTTTCGATGAGGAAGACCTCGAAGTTCTGACCGGCAAGTTTAAGCGCCGCCGTCAGGCCGGCAATGCCGCCGCCTGCCACGAGCGCCCTGTGGTTCACGTGGATCGTGACTTCTTTGAGCGGCCGAATGTAGTTGGCATTGGTGACCGCCATTCTCACCAGGTCTTTTGCCTTTTCGGTGGCGCCCGGTTTGTCCTGCATGTGGACCCAGGAACATTGATCGCGGATGTTTGCCATCTCGAAGAGGTATTTGTTAAGGCCCGCCTCCCGTATAGTTGCCCTGAAGAGCGGCTCATGGGTACGGGGTGAACAGGATGCCACGACCACGCGATTGATCTTGTATTCGTCGATGACCCTCTTCATCTTGTCCTGCGTATCCTGAGAACAGGTAAAGAGGTTTTCATCGGACAGCACCACATTGGGTAGCGTCTTTGCGTAGGCCTGCACCTCCGGCACATTGACCACGCCGCCGATGTTAATCCCACAGTTACAGATGAAGACGCCGATTCGTGGCTCTTCTTCATCCACATTCTTTTCTTCGGGCAGCTCTAGGACCACGAGGTCTTTACCCCGGGCGTCCGCTATGATAGATGCCGCTTCACATGCCGCGCCCGCGGACTGCATGACCGTCTCCGGGATGTCCTTGGGCGATTCCGCCGCACCGCTCACGTAGATGCCTTGCCGGGAGGTGATAAGAGGACTACCCGTGTCAGTCTTCACGAAGCCGTATTCGTTGAGCGCCACATCGAGCACCGACGAGAGTTTTGCGAGCGTCTTCGGCGGCCTCAACCCCACGGAGAGCACGAGCATATCGAACATCTCGGTCTTGAGCACGCCGTCCTCATCGATGTAGGTGATCTCCACGTCTTTGGTCTTAATGTCTTCGAGCACGCGCGATATGGTCGATTTTACGTAGCGGACTCCGTACTCGTTCTTTGCCCGCTCATAGTACTGGTCAAAGCCTTTACCGAAGGCCCGTATATCGATATAGAAGATGGCGGCCTCGATATCCCGCTGGTGTTCCTTGGCAATGACCGCCTCTTTTGTGGCGTACATGCAGCACACGGACGAGCAGTATTCGTTTACTTTGTCGCGGCTCCCCACGCACTGAAGAAAGGCGATCTTTTTGGGTATCCTTCCATCGGAGGGGCGCATGATCACGCTGCCCGTGGGTCCGGTTGCCGAGAGGACACGTTCAAATTCGATGCTCGTCAGCACATTGCTATAGATACCGTAGCCTAGTTCTTTCTTTGCGTTCGCGTCGTATTCATCAAAACCGGTGGCGATGATGATGCTCCCCACGTTGATCTTTTCTTCGGTAGGTTCTATGAGGTAGTCAATGGCTTGAGGCTTGCAGAATTCCTCGCAGATGCGGCATCCGAGGCACCGGCGACAGTTAAGGCATCGCTTTGCCTCCTCCATCGCTGCCTCTGCGCTTAGCGTCAGATACACCTCGTCAAACCCCTTACGCTCCGATAGCGGCACTTCCGGGATGAGCACGCGGGCCTTCTTTTCGATCACCTCCGGCACGTCTTCGACGAGCTCATCTTCTTTTGCAAGTCGACCTGCCTTGATATCTTTGCCCGCGAGATATCGGTTGATGGATTCGGCGGCAACCTGTCCCTGATTGATTGCGTCGATGGCAAGCTTGGGACCCGTTGCCACGTCGCCGCCGGCAAAAACGCCTTTGAGCGTGGTTTCGAGGGTTACGGGGTCTGTCTTGATTCTGCCGTCACGGTAGATCTCCAATCCGTGAGCGTCCTTTAGAAAGCCCGTATCCATGGCCTGCCCGATGGCGAGAATCACTGTGTCCGCATCGAATGAAAGGGTAGTGCCGTCGTCGTAGCAGGGACTGAAACGACCGGAGGCGTCGAATACGGCAGTGCACCGTTTGAATTCTATGCCGGTGAGCTTTCCGTCACGTGCGAGGATGCGTCTTGGCCCCCAGGATGTATGGACTTGAACCCCTTCGGATACGGCCTGGTCGATCTCCCAGGTGTGGGCGGGCATCTCGTCCCAGGTCTCAAGACATGCCATATGCACGCGCTCGGCGCCGGATCTTACAGCGGTTAAGGCCACGTCTATGGCCACGTTTCCGCCGCCGATAACAAAGACCGTCTTTCCAAGAGGCATGGGTGTGCCTTTATTGACGCTGCGGAGAAAGTCTATGCCGCCCAATACGCCTTGAGCGTTTTCGTTCTCTATTCCTAAGCCTCTGCCTCCGTGAGCGCCAACAGCAAAGAAGATCGCATCGAACTTATTCAAGAGATCTTTGACTGCCACGTCCTTGCCAACGAGCGTGTTGTACTTTACCTCAACGCCCATCTTTTCGATGATAGAGACTTCCCGCGCGAGCTCCTCCTTGGGGAGCCGGTAAGCCGGGATGCCAAGATAGAGCATGCCTCCCAGCTTGTCTTGGGCCTCGAAGATGGTCACGGCGTGACCCGATTTGCGAAGTTCAATGGCGCAGCTCATACCCGCGGGACCGCCGCCGATCACGGCTATTTTCTTGCCGGTATCCGGGCCGATCTCAGGTATTGGGGCCTCTCTTTTGCCCTTCTCAAAATCGGCCACGAACCGTTTTAGCGCGCAGATGGCGATGGGCTGCTCGACCTTGCGTCCGCGCAGGCACTCGTCCTCGCACGGATGCGCACAGATGCGGCCAATGATGCCGGGGAAGGGAAGTCGTTCCCTGATCAAATCGAGTGCTTCGAGGAAGCGCCCTTCGGCGATGAGTCCCACGTAGTCCCGGGCATTTAAGTTCACGGGACAGCGGTTCACGCAGGGGGCGATCTGTCTGTCGATCATATACGTGGAAGGGATGGCCTGGGGAAAATTGATGAATGCGGCACTTTTTTTGGAGAGTCCCTCATTGTAGTCGGCCTTGACTTCTAGAGGACAGCTTGGGGCGCAGAGTGCACAGGAGGTGCATTTTTCGGGCAGGACCCTGCGGGGCCTTCGTTTCAAGGTAACGGTGAAATTACCCGGCTCACCCTCTAAGGCCACCACCTCTGAATTCATGAGTAGCTCTATGTTCGGGTTTCTTCCAACTTCCACGAGCTTGGGGGCCATGATGCACATGGAGCAGTCGTTCGTAGGAAATGTCTTGTCGAGCTGGGACATGCTGCCGCCGATGTTCGGTTTCTCGTCAGCGAGATAGACGCGAAAGCCCGCCTCCACAAGGTTGAGCGAGGCCTCCATGCCGCCAATGCCGCCGCCGATAACGAGAACTTTTCCTACCTTATCCATGCCGTCTCACTTTTTCCTGAATGTGGCATCCCGCTCCTGGTGATGCGCTATTTCAACGAGATTTTTTCTCATGAGGTCTTTTATTGCAGCGAAGACTTTCTCCCTTGACAGACCGATTTTTTCGGAAATTGCAGGTATGGTACTGTCGCCTCTCGAGAGTATCTCCAGTATGCGGGTCCGCTCATAGGTCGCGTCCAGAAGCGGGTTAAAGACGAGAGTGAACTGCCTCTCGGTAAACTTCTCTTTGTACACATTCCCCTCACGCACAAGATTTTCTCTCTTGCCGATTAACCGCTCAAGGCGCGCCGCACCGTCCGGATCGTGTGTTTTTATAAAGGCAATCTTTTCCGTCACGTCCATGATCTCTTATTCCTGGGTCTTAGTTCCCTTCATTTCTTTTTCACCTTATCCGCGAGGCCATCCACCGGTATGATGTGCGATGACCCGCCAGCAATCTTCCCAAAAAGCGCGAGTTCATAGATCTCGGTCAGGAAGAGCACAGGGAGGTTCTTGTCCGTTCTGCCGAGATAGGGGAGGAGGTCCAGGTTCATCTGGCAGAGAGGGCAGGGCGTGACGATCATATCCGCGCCTACCGAGATCGCCATATCCATGATCTTCCCGGATAGTCTCGTGGTCACATCCTTGTTCGTGAGGGTCTTACTCGCCCCGCAACATTCCATCTTATAGGGCCAGACCACCGGGTCTACCCCGGTCACCCAGAGCAGGTCGTCCATGCTCGTAGGATTCTCCACATCGTCAAATACATCGACCCCGGGTATGCGCGTGAGCACGCAGCCGTAATAAGGCGCTACTTTGATGGCGGAGAGGTCGTAGGCGATGCTTGCGGCGATCCGTTCAAGGCCCACGTGGTCGCGGAGCACCTCTATAATGTTCTTGACTTCGACTGTGCCCCGGCATTGAAGGGGTGCGATCATACTATTCACTTCCTCACGCAGGGTAGCATCCTTTCGGATTGCATCATTCGTGATCTTTGCCCGGTTATAGCAGGCAGAACAGGGCGCAAAGAAATGGTTCCCCTCACCTTCTGCCACGGCTATGTTGCGGGCGGATAGCGCGTGGGCGAGCCTCTCGTCGATCGTGTGTGCAGCGGAAGCCCCGCAGCATGACCAGTCATCGAGTTCTTTGAGGCCGATCCCGTAAAAGGAGAATATCTCCTTGAGAGACGCCTCGTAGAATTTGCTCGAAGTCTTCATGGAGCAGCCGGGATAGTAGGTCAAGGTGATCATTTAGTGTACCTTCGTAAATAGCGGGGCCAGGGTTCTGGGGCCGGGGGTCAGCAAAGACAGACCTATCATAGCTTCTTCTCCAAAGATCTACGTAACCCGTTAATCAATTTTCCCACAAGATTTGTCTTATCCAGCAGTAGGGATAATCCGGCATCATTAATGTAGCTCAAACGGTTTGCAATTTGGAGGTGGGTCTCTAATTCTGCCAGAGAGCCATAGGCAATAGCCAAGTGCTGCAGAAACTCCTTGGTATGCCCTCTCGATCTGCCCTCGGCAATATTTGCGACAACAGAAACGGCCGCCCTTTGTAATTGGCTTGATAGACCAAAGGTCTCGTTCTTAGCGAAATTTCTTGTAGCCTTATAACACTCGACGACCAAATCCATGGCTTGCTTCCATGCGTCCAGATCTTGATAGCTCTTTATCTTTTCCGGCCCGAGATTCTCAATTCCTGAGCCCCGGTTCTCTGATTTTGCTGACCCCCGGTCCCTGAACCCCGACCCCAATTTCGAGTTATTCACCCTTATCTCCGCTCTTCGTTCTCGTGAAGATCTTTTTCATCAACTTCTTATCCTTTATATTATGGGGCAGTATGCCCATCCTTCCTTTTGTGAGCATGCCGAGACCCATTTTCGTATCGCTGAAAAAATCCTTCTTGGCGAGCTTGTAGTGCATGATCGCTTCGAGTTCGTGCAGTCTGCCATGTTTCTTCACGCTGTCAAGGAAGTATCTGTAGAAGGCCCAGGTGTCGCGCTCGGCCTCCCGATGCTCGGCCACAGCGATCTTCCGTAAAGTATCGAACACATGAGCAATATCTATATCGTTGGGGCAACGGACCGAACAGGTTGTGCATTGGAGGCAGGTCCAGATGGTTGCCGAAGCGAGCACTTTTTCTCTGTCGCCGAGGATGATGTGGCGTATGATCCTGTGAGGATAAATATCCATTTCACCGGCTACGGGACAGCCTGTGGTGCACTTGTAGCATTGATAACAGGCCGATACCTTTTGCCCCGATTTATCTTCAATTTCATTCAAGAATGTAAGGTCATTCACAGGATACCAACCCCTTGCATGTTTCTCTGCAGCATCAATTCAAAAACGTTTTTCGCCCCGGTGCGAATTTAGTTACGCGATGCAGCGCTGCGTGGTAACTGGCAGAAATAATTATATATCATAAGCATTGAAGAAAGGCAATATGCGCGAATACAGGCAGGAATGGGCCTTTTTAACCGGTAGGCGATATTGTGGGTTATTGTTGACGTCGCGTAAAGACCGTGGTTTCATGCCAATCGAGAGTTGGCGTGCCGGCCTTGTCCTTGACAGTCCGCTGTTATGCGATTAGAGATAGACAGGAACTGCAGGGCGGGTTTAAGGAGGGCGATATGAAAGTCAGGATCAATGACGAGGAGTGCGTGGGAGACGGAAGCTGCGTAGAGATTTGTCCGGATCTCTTCAAGATGGTTGGAGACCTGGCGGTCGTGAAGATGGAGGAGGTGCCCGAGAAGCTTGAGCATCTGTGCAGGGAAGCGGCCGAGGCCTGCCCGGTTGACGCGATCATTATTCACGAGTAGTAAGGGTAAGCGGCGAGATAGAGCCGGATGGCCGCGTGGGTCGACATGGCTATCGCACCGTGAGGGATGACGCGTACCCGTAAAATGGAGGATCATATGAATTACCAGGCATTACGTGACGCGGTGACCCTGGCCGGGAGGTTGCAGCACGTCCTGATCGGCACGGCCAACCGAAAAAAAGAGCCCCATATCGCCGCGGCCGCCGTTCTCAGGCAGGTCGATGAAACGCACGTGACAGCGAGCGCTTGGTTCTGTCCCACGACCGTGGCGAATCTACACGAAAACCGGGCCGTCTGCCTTGTGATCTGGGACAGGGAGTCTGACCGGGGTTTCCAGCTCACCGGCCAATCGGAGAAGATCGAAGATATGGCCATGCTTGATGGGTATGCTCCGGCTTTCACCGAGAAGATCACCGTTCCTCAAGTGGAAAGATCAGTCCTCATTCGCGTGGATAGGGTGATAGATTTCAAACATGCCCCTCATAATGACATTGAGGATTAAGAACACTCGCTTAAGGCCCCGCCAACGTATCCAATACTGAAGACGCGCGCATCCGCAAGGTTGACACGAGATTTCATCCCCCGAAATCAGGTAAAAAGGGCTGAGAGAATAACCGCCAGGATGCCGGACAAAAATATCCCATCGAAGGTGCCGGCCCCGCCGATGGAGGCGATGGGCGCACCGAGTTCCGAGATCTTTTTCAAATTCAGTATGTCGGCACCGATGATCGTTCCCAGACTCCCCGCGATATAGGCCACGATAGGTGCATGCTCGCGGGCCACGATGACCGAAACCACCGCAGCGAGAAACGGGGGCAAAAAGAAAGGCAACGCGATGCCCACACCCGGCACGGGCCTCGCAAGCCGGTAGGCCGCGAAGGTAACGCATGCCGTGGCGATCAGGGCCTGAAGGTAAAGACTCGTTTTGAATAACAGGAAGGCCGATATGGCACAGGGCACAACGGCGCCACCCACGTTCACGGCGATCACGGTGAAGTTATTCCTCACGGCAGGAACAACGTAATGAAGGCCGAAGAATCTTGCCCTCCTCCGTGTGGTCATGGTCTGTTGCCGGACCTTCTTCACGGGAATGTTGATGAGACTTCCGAGAAAGCTCGCGAAAAGCGCCCCGAACACATAATGGGATGGGATCCCGATTTTTTCGAAGGCGAGCGCTATGACGTTAACTTGAACCATGGTGAAGACGAAACCGATGATGACGAAGAAGATCACCATGAAGAAAAAAGAAAGCGGCGAAAAGAACATTATTGATCCCCCTTACATTTCGTCCTGCCATAATCTAATACATGGATGGGGAATCTTCATGAGCCGGGTTGACGAGGCGAGCCATTGTCCTCTTCCGTATGACCTTCTATTACGGGGAGGAAGACTTATGAGAGATATCTTGCCCAGCCCGAAGAAGAACTCGCCCTGTTACGCCTTCTTCCTGAGTATCATGGATCCGAAGCCCCCGACGAGAGAAATGGCAGCGGCGAGGAGGAAGGCATAGGTAAAGGTGCCTGCCGAATCCTTTATCCATCCGGCTACAGCCGGACCAAATGCCTGGCCCACCCCGAAGAACAGGGTGATAAAACCGAGTCCGGCCGGGGCGAGCCTTCCGCCTACGGCGTCACCAGCCGCAGCCGCCATGATCGTGGGTATGGAAAAGGCGGCTAAACCGAATACCACGGCCGAGATATAGAACCCGGTGTAGTCTTTCCAGAAAACGAAAACCAGATACGAGAAAGCCAGGGTAAGGTAGGCGAGCATGGACCCGAGCCTTCTCCCCAGGGCATCCGATATACCTCCCCAGATAACGCCGCAGAAGATACTGAAAATACCGAGCACGGCGAATATTCGTCCCGCAGCCACCGGACTTACCCCCAGTTCTTTGGTAAGATAAGCCACAAAAAACGTGAGGTATATTATGTACGAGAAGCCATACATGAAGTAGACGCATCCGAGTTTCCATATCTCTCGCTCGACGACCACATCCTTGAAGGCCGAAAACAGCGTCACCCTCACGCCGCCCTTTAATGCTTCTGTGCCGCCGAGCTGGGAAATGCCTTTGTCCGCCGGACTGTTCCTTAAGAAGCCATAGCAGAGAAAGGCGAGCGCGAACACGACAATCCCCATGAAATACCACGCGTATCTCCATCCCTCTTTCCCGTAAGCGGAAATTATGGGAGGAAGGATAATCCCTGCGAGAAAAAGCCCGATGCCGATACCTCCGGACACGATGCCAGTAGCAAGACCTCTCTTTTTCGCCACGAACCAGGCCGCAGGCAACGCCATTATGGGGACATAGCTTCCCCCGTTACCAGCCCCGGCAAGAAGCCGCATGAGAAATGCAAAAGCGAAGGAATTGGAAAGACCGGTGAGAAAGAGACTTACGCCGATCACAACAAGGGATACGAACACGACTCGCCTCACCCCGAACCGGGCCGCCAGAAATCCTCCCATGATCGCGAGACAGAGATATCCGATGAAATTGCCCGTGGCGATATAGCCGGTCTGAGTGTAGGTAAGGGCGAGGCCGTCCTTCATAGAAGGCAGTATCACGGAATAGGACATCCTGCCGAGGCCATGAGCGAGAATCGTCACCAATGTTCCCGTGAGCGCGATGATCCATGCATAATGTATCATGATGGACACCCCCTTTTTTTCATTCTCAAATTTTGCATTCGGATTGTCAATGGTTTTTAGAGGAAGGTCCGATATGGCAGTGAAGGATGGCGTAAACGGGCGAGCGAACCAGATCAACCGGATAAACCAGATAAACCAGACAAACCAGACAAACCAAACAAACCAGACAAACCAGACAAACCGATTTTTCTCCCACCTCAGGGACCCGTTGTAATTTCACTCTTCGGGCCGATTGTGGTATACCTTTCACATGGAAAACCCCCGCATACGATTCATTGAAGCGATCCCCGTAGTTGAGGAAGGCCAGGAGCTCATCGTTCTTAAGGATACCGAGGGGATCACGGAGAATGCACTCGTTGTGTCGCGAGAGGTGGCCTTCATGATCTCTCTCATGGACGGCTCCCGAACCATAAGAGACATACAGCTCGATTTCATGCGGACTGTCGGTGAGCTTGTCTATATCGAGAAGATCGAAGAGCTGGTTCGCACCATGGATTCGCACCTTCTTCTTTTGAACGACAACTTCAGGGCTCGTTTTGCCGCGCTGCGGGAAGAGTATGAAAAATCGCCGGTACGCCCCGCTGCTCTCGCGGGCAGAAGCTATGCCGCGAACAGAATGGAACTCATCACCTTTCTTACTGAGATGTTGAAAGGAGGCGTTGACGGTTGTGCGGAAAAAGGCGAGATGACAGGCATGGTAGCGCCCCACATCGACTATCCGAGGGGCATGAGCGTCTATCAGAAGACCTATCCCCACCTCAAAGGCTGCGCCGCGCCTCTTATAGTTATCCTGGGCACGTGCCATCACCCCACCGAGAGGCTTCTTTCCATATCGCTTAAGGACTTTGAAACGCCGCTTGAAACCATCCCCCATGCGAAAGATGTGGCCGAGCTCATCCGCGAAAACCCGGTCCTCGAGAGATACATAGACGAATGGCCCCACAGGAACGAACATTCGATTGAATTGCAGCTTCCGCTCATACAGTTCATGATGCAGCACGACTTCGAGATGCTACCCATTCTTACCGGCTCCATGCATGAGTACGTGGAAGGAGAGCGAAATCTTGATGACGGAGAGATCGACGAGGTTGTGACAAGTCTAAAAGCGGTGCTCGCCGCCTCAGGCAAACCGTTTATAATCCTGTCAGGCGCAGACCTGGCCCATATCGGGGCGCAATTCGGAGATACCTTTACCCTCCACGATGCGACCCTTGCCCGTTCAAAGGCCCGCGATGAGCTTCTGCTTGAATCCATAAGAAAGGTCGATGCTCAAGGATTCTTTGAAGCGATCAAAGAAGAAAAGGATGAACGGCGCATATGCGGCCTCACGCCGATCTACTTTCAACTCAAGCTGCTCGCCGGAGGCCGCTGCGATATTGTGGGCTACGACCAGTGGACAGACGGCAAGTCATCGGTGAGCTTCGCGGGCGGTGTCTTTTACAAGTAAATCTATTCCCCAATGAACTGTGCGGTGAGCTCGCGTGAGCGGGGACGGTTATCGAATTCGGCAAGCACCACCTGCTGCCAGGTTCCGAGCAGGAGTTTTCCGTCTTCAAAAGGCACGGTGAGCGATTGTCCGGTCAAGCTTGCCCTGATATGGCTGAAGCCGTTCGCGTCACCCCAGGTATCGTCATGATGATAGTGTGGGTTCGAAGGTGCGAGCTTCTCGTAGAATTCACCTATATCTTTGATAAGGCCCGGTTCGTACTCTAAGGTCAAGATGCCGGCGGTAGAACCGCAGACAAAGACGGTCACGTTACCGATTTTTAACGCCGTTTCTTTGAGCGCTTGCGACAGAGAACCGGTAATGTTTATGAGATCGCCGCTCCCTTTGGTTTTGAAACCAATCTTCTTGTGTATGATCTTCATGGGTACGTCCGACTTGTGGAGGGCAAAACTGGTCGGGAAGACAGGATTTGAACCTGCGACCCCAGCGTCCCGAACGCTGTGCTCTACACCATACTGAGCTACTTCCCGAGGCTATATACATACCATGACTGGTAAGAAGAATTCCATTGATTTTTCCCTGGGGATCATGTAACTTATTTCACATTCTGAAGAGGAGGCAACGTATCATGGCAGACAAGAAACCCATCCGTATTACCGATTTAACGTTGCGGGATGGCCACCAGTCGCTTTTCGCGACGAGGATGACCACAGAGGACATGCTTCCCATTGCGGAGAAAATGGACAACATTGGGTTCTATTCTATGGAAGTCTGGGGAGGTGCTACCTTCGATGTCATGACCCGGTTCCTCAACGAGGATCCTTGGGAGCGCGTGAAGATCCTCAAACAGAAGATGCCCAAGACCAAATTCCAGATGCTGCTTCGCGGACAGAACCTCGTCGGGTACCGCAACTACGCCGATGACGTGGTCGAGGCCTTCGTGGAGAAGGCCGCTGAAGTGGGAATCGATATTTTCAGGGTCTTTGACGCGCTGAACGATGAACGTAACTTTATCGCCGCTTTCAAAGCCATCAAGAAATGCGGAAAGCATATTCAGGGCGCAATCTCCTATTCGCTTACCGAGAAGAGACTCGGGGGGCCTATTTTCAACGTAAAATACTATGTAGACAAGGCAAAGAAGATTGAAGACATGGGTGCACACTCTCTCTGTATAAAAGACATGGCCGGGATCATCTCTCCCTATGACGCGTACGACCTTGTGTCAGAGCTCAAATCCAGCATTTCCATCCCGGTGCACCTCCATACCCATTATACGAGCGGTATGGCTTCCATGGCTCTGCTTAAGGCGATCGAAGCCGGAGCCGACGGCGTCGATACCTGTCTTGCCCCTTTTGCCCTGCGGTCTTCCCATAGCGCCGTGGAACCCTTTGTGGTAACACTGCAAGGCACCCCGCACGAGACAGGCTTTGATCTTGAGGCCATCGCTGAAATAGACGATTACCTCGAATCCATTGTTCCCAAATACATGAATTTTGCCGATACGACCCGTTTTTCCGTTATCGACATCGGCGTTCTCATGCATCAGATACCGGGCGGCATGATCAGCAATCTCGTGAGCCAGTTAAAACAGGGAAAGGCGCTCCACAGGCTCAAAGAAGTGTACGAAGAAATACCCGCCACCCGCAAGGACCTCGGATTCCCCCCGCTTGTCACCCCCACGAGTCAGATTGTGGGTGTGCAGTCCGTATTCAACGTTATCGCGGGCCGCTACAAGATGATCTCCAACGAGGTCAAAGATTATTTTTACGGCCTGTACGGTAAACCGCCGGTAGCGGTGAGCGAGGAGATCAAACAGAAGGCGCTTAAAGGTTATGCCAAAGGAAATACTCCCATCGACACTCGGCCGGGTGATGTTATCGAACCGGAACTTCCCAAGGCGAGGGAGGCGGTGAAAGACATAACGAGCGACATGGGCGATATTCTCATCTACGCCCTGTATCCCATGACGGGTCTTGAATTCCTCAAAAAGAAATATGGAAAATCCTCCTGATAGCAGGCGCTAAGCTGTAAAAGAAATAAAGAACGTTTCGAGATTAAAACCGGGCAGCAAATCCGTTGCCCGGTTTTATTATTTGCGTCTCGATTGGCCGCCATGCGTTGAAAAAACGGAGCCGCTGTAGTAATCTACACTCATGAAAGAAATCGTCATTGCCGTGGGTACAAAGGAGAATATCCAGGAAGATATCCAGGTCCTTGCCGCGGAACTTCACAAAGAACCCCAAATCCTCGTTGCGTCCGGAAAGGACATAAAAAAGACC